>JAHEIO010000038.1:0-17826 GCA_024639325.1 Gammaproteobacteria bacterium | reverse complement strand
CGGGCCGATTCATCGCGGCGAGGCGCCGCTCCGACAGCGGATCTGTCGTCGGGCTAGTGCTCCCCGCCGGCCTTGAAGTTGAACACGGCGCCATCCTTGATGCCTGATGGCCAGCGCGCACTGACGGTCTTCAAGCGCGTGTAGAAACGGACACCCTCTGGACCATGTATGAAGTGATCCCCGAACAGGGAACGCTTCCAGCCGCCGAAACTGTGATAGGCCACGGGCACTGGGATGGGCACGTTGACGCCCACCATTCCGATCCTTGCCGAGGTCGTGAAATGACGGGCGCAGTCACCGTCTCGGGTAAATACGGCGCAGCCGTTACCGTATTCGTGTTCATTGACCAGCTCGAGTGCCTCGTCGTATGAATCGACGCGCACCACGCAAAGCACCGGACCGAAAATTTCCTCTTCGTAGATCCTCATCCCTTTCTTGACATTGTCGAACAGGCAGCCTCCCAGAAAAGCCCCTTCCTCGTGGTCCTCGACCTTCAGGCCCCGGCCGTCGACGACCAGATCGGCGCCTTCCTCGACACCCGTATCGACATAGTCACGCACTTTTTTCAGATGATCCGGCGTTACGAGAGGGCCCATCTCGGCCTTCGAGTCGGTGTAGGGACCGACATGCAGAGCTTCGATGCGGGGGCCGAGTCTGCCAATGAGTTCGTCGCCGGTCTCATCTCCGACCGCAACGACGACCGAGATCGCCATGCATCTTTCACCGGCAGAGCCGTAAGCAGAACCGATCACGGCATCGGTTACCTGCTCCATGTCGGCGTCCGGCATAACCACCATGTGATTCTTGGCACCGCACAGGGCCTGTACCCGCTTACCGTGCGCGCAGCCGGTCTTGTAGATGTACTCTCCCACCGGGGTCGATCCGACAAAGCTCACGGCGGCGACGTCGGGATCGGTGAGCAGCGTATCCACGGCCTCCTTGTCGCCCAGCACGACGTTCAGGACCCCTTTGGGCAGGCCCGCTTCTTCCATCAGTTCCGCCATGCGCAGCGAGCATGACGGGTCTTTTTCCGATGGCTTCAACACGAATGTGTTGCCGCATGCGATGGCCACGGGGAACATCCACATCGGCACCATGGCGGGAAAATTGAACGGCGTGATGCCGGCACACACGCCGACCGGTTGACGCATCGAGTAGCTCTCGACGTCCGTGCCCACCGACTCCGAATATTCCCCCTTCAACAACTGCGGTATGCCGCAGGCAAACTCCACTACCTCGAGGCCGCGCGTGATGGAGCCCTTGGCGTCATCGATAGTCTTGCCGTGTTCGCTCGAAACGATTTCCGCCAGTTCATCCATGTGTCCGATTAGAAGGTCTCGGTACTTGAACATCACCTGCGCCCGCCGCCCGGGCGGGACCGCTGACCAGCCGGGCAGCGCGTCAGCCGCCGCCCTTATGACCTGACGAACCTCGTCGGCGGAAGCCAACGGCACCCGCTTCGTCACCTTACCCGTGGCGGGGTTGTACACATCTCCGAAACGACCGCTCGTGCCCTGGACTTTCTGCCCCTGTACATGGTGATAGAGATTGTATGGTTCTGGCGTTGTCGTCATCATATTCTCCTGAAAACGCTGGGATGCGTCGCTCCCGCTGTAGCCATGGCTGCGCGCATCGGTATATCGACAGATCGGCAGTCTACCTCAAATGCGGGCGTCGCACTTACCCGTTCTCAATGGCATCGACGGGGTCCCGGAACTCGTAACCGAGATCGTCCGCCACCGGTTTGTAAGTCACGTCACCCTTGTGCACGTTGAGGCCCTCGAGCAGGTGGGGATCATCCAGCAAAGCCCTTTTGTAGCCCTTGTTTGCCAGCGTCACCACGTGTGGCAGCGTGGCGTTGTTGAGCGCGAACGTCGACGTTCGCGGCACACCTCCCGGCATGTTCGCAACACAGTAGTGCACCACTTCATTCACCACATAGGTGGGCTGTGCGTGCGTTGTCGCCCGTGATGTCTCGAAGCAGCCGCCCTGATCGATCGCGACATCCACGACGACCGCCCCCGGCTTCATTTGCCTCACCATGTCTGCCGTGACCAGTTTGGGCGCGGCCGCTCCGGGTATCAGCACACCGCCGATCACCAGGTCGGCCATGAGCACGTGGCGCTCCACGGCGTCCTGGGTAGAAAAAACCGTGTTGGTGGACCGACCGAACTGCTGCCAGTGCGCCTTCAGTACATCGACATTTCGGTCGAGCACCCACACATCGGCACCCATGCCGACGGCGATATGGGTGGCGTGAGTCCCCACCACGCCGCCGCCAAGCACCACAACCTTGGCCGGATCGACTCCGGGAACACCGCCGAGCAGCATGCCCAGGCCGCCATGCGGTTTCTCGAGGCAGTACGCGCCCGCCTGGATTGACATTCTGCCCGCCACCTCCGACATTGGCGCCAGTAGCGGCAACCCGCCTCGCGGTGAGGTCACGGTCTCGTAGGCGATACACACCGCGCCGCTTGCGACCAGGTCCTTGGTCTGTTCCGGATCGGGGGCCAGATGAAGATAGGTGAACAACACCTGATCGGGTCGCAGCATGGCCCGTTCAACCGCCTGCGGTTCCTTGACCTTGACAATCATCTCGGCTCGCTCGAATATCTCGGCGGCAGTATCCGCCACAGTTGCACCCACGGACTGGTAGTCCGCGTCGCCCATGCCGATGCCGATCCCGGCATTGCGCTCGACGATGACATCGTGGCCGTGATGCACTAGCTCCCTGACACTGGAGGGCGCCAGACCGACACGGTTTTCGTTGTCTTTTATTTCCTTTGGAACACCAACAAGCATTTCGTATCCTCCCGTTTCACAGATTCTGGGTAGCCAAGCCGCACATGATAACGGCTTTCCCAGCTGAGTTTCTCATCCGGTTACCCCGGTCGTCTCGTCGAGTTGGAATACGGTGAAGAATCCACCGCAACCTAAGGACGCCCGCCGGCGTAGAGTAGTACCAGTTGCCGTATTTCGCCAGTACCAGCCTGATTTCCACACCTGTTTCCTGCGGACACGACCGTTATGGGCCACATTCCATCTCGGGGTGCCATTGATGTGTTGGCTTGGGGTTATTATACGAGGTGTGCAATTCGGTATCCCGAACGAACCCATGATTTCCAGATTGACAGATCGAATAGAGTCCCTGCCGTGCTGGTCCGGACGCATCGAATGGTCTCCCATCGAAGGCGGCATCACCAATCAGAATTTCAAAGTAATTGACGGAGAGCGGCAGTACTTCGTACGTACGGGCGTCGATATTCCCGTCCACGGAGTCATGCGCTTCAACGAGCTTGCGGCGGCCCGGGCGGCGGAGCAGACGGGTTTATCCCCACACATCGTGCTCAGCGAACCGGGTTTGATGGTGTGCGACTTCGTCGATGGCCGCACTTTCGAGGCACGGGACGTCAGAGAACCCGGCAATCTGCATCGGATTCTGGACCTCATCCGACGCTGCCACCTTGAGATGCCTCTCCATTTCCGGGGACCAGCGCTGATATTCTGGGTGTTTCACGTCATCCGGAACTACCTCGGAGAGCTCGATGCACGCAAGAGCTGCTACCGGGACCTGTTGCCGGAACTGGCTGAGAAAGCGATACTGCTGGAAGCCGCCGTGGGTCCGGTCCGGATCGTATTCGGTCACAATGACCTGCTGCCCGCCAACTTTATAGACGACGGTACGCGCTTGTGGCTCATCGACTGGGACTACGCGGGCTTCAACAGCCCGTTGTTCGATCTTGCCAATCTGGCTTCAAACAACGGTCTGCAGCCGGAGCAGGAACACTGGCTGCTGGAAGCCTACTTCGGGACACCGGTTACGGAACAACTTGCGATCAGCTTCAAAGCCATGAAGAGCGCCTCGCTACTGCGGGAGACGCTATGGAGCATGGTCTCGGAAATACACTCGACCCTGGATTTCGACTACGCGCAGTACACCGCCGAAAACATGTCCCGCTTCGAAGCGGCTTACGAGAAAGACAAAGAAGGGTTTTTTAAACGTGCCGGAAATCCCTGACAGCGCGGAAATCATCATCATCGGCGGCGGCATCATCGGCTGCAGTACCGCGTTTCACCTTGCCAAACTTGGCAAGAAAGACATACTGCTGCTGGAGCGCGGCAAACTGACCTGCGGCAGCACGTGGCACGCGGCGGGACTTGTGGGCCAGCTGCGAACCTCCTCGAGCATCACGCAGCTCCTGAAATACAGCGTGGAGCTCTATCGCGATTTGGAGAGAGAAACCGGGCTCGCCACCGGCTGGAAGATGAACGGCGGCCTGAGGCTGGCCAACAACAGCGAGCGCTGGACCGAGATCAAACGGCAGGCCACCACGGCCCACAGCTTCGGCCTCGAGATGGAACTAATGACTCCAGCGGAGGCACGCGATCTGTGGCCGCTGATGGAGGTTCGCGACCTGATCGGTGCCGCATTCCTGCCCACGGACGGGCAGGCCAGTCCCTCGGATCTTGCCCAGTCGCTCGCCAGGGGCGCCCGGCAGAACGGCGCCAGGATCGTTGAGAATGCGAAAGTTACCGGCCTGGAGACCGCCAACGGACGCGTCAGCGCCGTGGTTACCGGAGCAGGCCGAATCGCTTGCGAGACCGTCGTCAACTGCGGTGGACAATGGGCCCGAGAGATCGGGCGCATGGCCGGCGTCAGCGTGCCGCTGCAGCCGGTACAGCACCAGTATATCGTCACCGAATCCGTCGAGGGCGTCACCAGCGACCTGCCTACTCTGCGCGACCCCGATCTGCAGACCTACTTCAAGGAGGAGGTCGGGGGCCTCGTCATGGGCGGCTACGAATTCGATCCCGTGCCCTGGGCAATAGACGGCATCCCGGAAAAATTCGAGTTTACCCTTCTCGACTCGAATTGGGACCACTTCGAGCCGATGATGAGAAACGCGATGCAGCGCGTTCCGGCGCTGGAAAACACGGGCATCAAACAGCTGAACAACGGACCGGAATCGTTCACGCCGGACGGCAATTTTATCTTGGGCGAATCACCCGAGGTCCGCAACTTCTTCGTCGGCGCCGGATTCAACGCGTTTGGCATCGCCGCCGGCGGCGGCGCGGGCAAAGCCCTTGCCGAGTGGATCGTCGACGGGGAGCAACCCATGGATCTTTGGACCGTCGACATTCGGCGATTTGCGGACATGCATCGGGACGACACGTGGGTGCGCAACCGGACCCTCGAACTCTACGGCAAGCACTACACCATGGCCTGGCCGTACGAAGAACACGAATCGGGCCGTCCGCATTACGTGTCACCCCTGTACGAAAGACTCAGGTCGGCAAACGCCTGCTTCGGGTCCAAGCTGGGTTGGGAGCGGCCGAACTGGTTCGCCGACTACGCGGCACCCAAAGACGAGTATTCCTTTGGCCGCCAGAACTGGTTCGATTATGTCGGCGGCGAGCACCGCACCGCGCGAGAAAGGGTGGCGCTGTTCGATTCCAGTTCGTTCGCCAAGTATGAGATCACCGGGCGCGACGCCGAACGCGCCCTGTCCTGGGTCTGCGCCAACGACGTCTCGGGCCCTCCAGGCAAGCTGACCTACACACAGATGCTGAACAACAGCGGCCGAATCGAGTGCGACCTGACCGTGGCGCGCATACGGGAGGAATGCTTCTACATCGTAACCGGCACCGGGTACCGGACCCACGACA
The DNA here is from genome assembly GCA_024639325.1 of Gammaproteobacteria bacterium. Lineage (GTDB taxonomy): Bacteria > Pseudomonadota > Gammaproteobacteria > Arenicellales > JAANXG01 > JAHEKE01. Next base: position 12,159 of record JAHEIO010000038.1, on the reverse strand, counting down.
AGGCGTGGATCCTCAACAACGTTCCACCGGGTTACGATATCGAGCTCACGGACATCACCGAGCAGTGGGGCACGCTGGCGCTGATGGGTCCGAATTCCCGGGACGTTCTGTCAAAACTGACCGGAGCCGATCTGTCCAACGCGGGATTTCCGTTCGGCACCTGCCGGGAAATTACCGTTGCCGGTGTAGCGGTGCGGGCACTGCGCGTCACCTTCGTCGGAGAACTCGGCTGGGAGATCCACGTCCCGATCGGGATTACCGCCACGGTCTACGACGCGCTGATGGCGGCCGGCGCCGAGTACGGCATCGCCAATGCCGGCTACCGGGCGATCGAATCGCTGCGTCTGGAAAAAGGTTACCGCGTGTGGAGCGCGGACATCACGCCGAGCGATTCACCGCTGCAAGCGGGCCTGGGCTGGGCAGTCAAGCTCGGAACCGATATCCCGTTCCTGGGACGGCAAGCGGCGGAAGCAATTCGGCAGCAGCCGTTGACGAAGCGGCTGGTGTGCTTCACCGTCGATGACCCCGCCATCGTCCTTCTCGGCAGGGAAACCATCAATCGTAACGGCGTCCCGGTAGGATGGCTCACGTCGGGCGGTTGGGGCTATACCGTGGAGTCAAACATCGGCTACGGATATGTCCGAAATCCGGAAGGCGTAAGCAGCGAATATCTGACCGGCGGCGCATACGAACTCGAGGTGGCTTGTGACCGAGTGGCGTGCCAATTGCGGCTATCGGTGTTATACGACCCGGATATGAAACGGATCAAGGCCTAACCCGCATTTCTCACCAGGCGGCTATGGAATCTCGTCAAGCAGGGCAAACATTGAGGTCTATGGATCTGTCCAAGAAACAGTGTGTCTTGGAAACGCCTATCCCGGTGAGAAATGCGGGCTAAGCCGCGGTGAATCGACGCGAGGCGCGCCTCCTACAAGAGCGTCAGCCGCCGAACCTGGTTTTGTAGGAGCGGCGCCCTCGCCGCGATCCATCCAGGAAAACCTTCTCAACCAAACTAATGCGGGGCAGCCTCCGTTTGGTCCGTCACAACATCCCTGCCGCGGTGCACATGTTTTTGAGCTTCGCGAGGGACAGCTCCCGGCCAAGCAAACCCAATCCACAGTCGGGTGCAACGATCAGCCGGTTCTTGTCGATGTGCTCTAACGCCTGTTCGAGGCGCGCGACGATCTCGTCGACGGATTCCACACGGCTCTTCGCGATGGCGACGGCACCGAAGATCACTGTGGTGTCGTGAAAATGTTCGAGCAGTTTCAGATCGTTGTGCCGGTGCGCGTCCTCGAGAGAGACCATGTCGATGGATGACGCCTCGATGGCACCCGCTATCTGCAGGTAGGCCTCACGATCAGCCTTCGGATAGTCTGGGTGGTCGAGACGGTCCGGGTAGCCGCAGCACATGTGCACCACCCGCATGACCTGATCGGGACAGCCGTGAAAGGCTCTCTCCAGGTTTTCGAATCCATAGTCCAGGGCCTCCTGCGGCCTGCGCGCGAAAACCGGCTCATCGATCTGGATGTATTTGCAACCCGCTTCTGCCAGCGCCAGGACTTCCCGGTTCAGGGAAACGGCGAGATCGGCGCCCAATTTCCTTGGATTGTGGTAGTACGCATCGGCGTTGGTGTCCCAGATAGTCATCGGCCCGGGCATGGTGATCTTGACCGGCCTATCGGTAAATGATTGCGCGCGCCGCCAGTCGTGAACGAGGAAGGTATCCCGTGCGCTGACCGGGCCGGTCACGGTGGGCAGGTTTGCCTCGTAGGTGCCGCCGCGGACCGGCCTCCGCGTGAGGTTAGTGAAATCAAAGCCCTCGATGTGGCGGCAGTGATAGTGAATGTAGTTCTCCCGGGGAATTTCACCATCAGTAGGGATGTCGATTCCTGCATCCACCTGATCACGCACCGCTTCTCCGACACCGCGTGTGATGATGTCCTCGGCGTCATCTCCCAGCGCCGCCATGGCCGCTGACCATTGCATGGTAGGATCCGCCGTGTCGGGACCGGCCGGGATGTTGAACCAATCCGGGAGATTGACGTAGTCCGGTTTCGGATAGGCTCCGATGCACGTCGTCATTAAACCCACAGCTGAAACTCGGGATTACTGCTGTTCCCCGCTGGCACCGGATTGTTCCTCCAGGTTTTGCGGCGCGAAAATCCCCTGGAACTGCTCGGTCCCGGCGGCGCGCGTTTTTTCTTGTTCCTGCTCCGTCTCTTTGGTGCCGGCCTGTCCCTCCAGGTTGTCGGGGCTGAACAGGCCCTGGAAGTTTGAGGTCCCCGGGGCGGGCCTGGATCTGGCACCCGCTCCCTCGGGAACGGGCGTCAGCGCCTGGCGCCCGGCATCCTGGAACATCGACTTCTGTTGACGTTTTTTGACCCGCTCCTGAACGACCCGCTGCTTCTCGGCCTTCACCGCGGCCTTGCACTCATCCAACCCCATCGTACCTGCGAAATATACCGTGCCGAGCCCCGCTACGGTGACCAGAAAGATCAAGATCACCGCCGGATCCGTTATGAACCGGTTTTTTGACTTGCGCGTTACCTGCTCGCCCTTGGCAATCCGGGCGGACTCTTTTTCTGCCGCCAGTTCGCGCCGCTTGAATACTTCATGCAGCGCGGCGCCGAACAGGGTCAGTGCGACGATGACAACGGCCAGGGCGCTGATCGACGGGTTGATACCGTGTCGGACCTTGGCCGCCAGGAATGTAGTCAGCGTGCTCTCGGACACGATGGTGAATACGGTGGTGTTGTAGTTCTCGAAGGAGGCCAGGAAGGCCAGCACGGCGGCCGAGGCAATGGCCGGCTTCAGGAACGGGAGCAGGATTTTCCTGAACGTCTGCACGTGGGTCGCACCCAGATCAAGCGCGGCCTCCTCCTGAACGCGGTCGAAACGCTGCAGGCGCGAGATGAACACCAGCATGGTGTAGGCGGAAATGAATGTGGCCTGGCCGATAATGGTCAGAAAGAACCCATTGTAGAAAACGGATTCCCGGGAGGCACCGAACATGGTTCCGACCCGGTCCCAGAACAGCAGCGTGGATATACCGAGCACCACGCCGGGAACGAGGATCGGAGAGATGGTGACGGTGTAGTACCAGGGACGGACGCGCTCCTTGACCTGGGTCAGCATCAGGGCACCGGAAAGCCCCAGCGGTACGGCCAGCACGACCACACCGATACCGATGAAGATGCTGTTCTGCAAACCCTCGATCAACTTCGCATCTTTTCCCAGGAACTGAAACCACTCGACCGAGAAGCATTCCCACGGGGTAACCCGCGGAAACGCCGAGCTGTTGAACGCGGTCAGGCTCATGATAATGAGCGGCCCGAACAGATAGGCGAAAAATCCCAGCACGAACAGGATCGTAAAAGTCTTCCGGATGTGGTCCGAAATCATCGCGCAATCTCACCGAGTTTGACCTTGAAGATCTTCATCATGCACAGCACGAAAATGATGCTGGTCGACAGCAGGATGATGGCGTAGGCAGAACCCCGCGCCCAGTTGCCCGCCTGATTGAAGGCCTGGTAGATGATCTGGGTAAACCACAGACTGCTGGGACCGCCAAGAATCTGGGGCGCCGCCAGCGCGCCGGCGGTGAGCATGAAAACCATGGTACAGCCCGACGTGATGCCGGGCTTGGCGTGGGGAATGACTACGCGCCAGTGGATGCGCCACCAGGGACAGCCGAGGTCGCGCGCGGCCTCGATCTGATTCTTGTCCAGGCTTTCCACCGCGTTGTAGATCGGGAATATCATCAACAAGATGTAGGCATAGGACAAGCCTGAATATAGGGCGACCCCGTTGCGGATGAAATCGAACGGTTGGTCGAGAATGCCGATGGCGACGAGAAAGTTGTTGATGATTCCGGTCGAGCCGAACATGATCTTGAATGCAAATGCACGTAGCAGTTCGTTGACCCAGAACGGAACGATCAACGCCATCACCATCAATCTTGCCCAGCCACCGCTGGCGACGTGCGCCAGGTAGTAGGCCACCGGGTAACACAAAGCCACGTCGATCAGGGTAACGAAAATTGCGGTGAGAATAGTGCGTCCAAATACGGACAGATCAACGAAGTTATAGGAATCCGTGCTCTGTGCGCTGCCATAAACCATGTACTGATAGTGTTCCAGAGTGTAACCGTGGGCTTCGGTCCCCCACAGCGGCGGCGGTACGTTGGTTCGAAACGAAAAGTCGAGCATGAAAATCTGCGGCAGGATGATCATCAGCAGCATCCAGCACGCCACCGAGATTAGGAGATACAGGGCGAGGGCCGTGCCGTTTCTCAAGAAAAATTCTTGCCAGTATCTGCCCATGCGATATCCCTCGTTCAGGCTATTCCGCGGCCAGTTCCCCGGCCGGGGTCGCGATCGCCATATCGGCGCTGAATCCCAGATCGACCCTGTCTCCGACCTTGTGGATCAGCGTGCTGCCGTCGTTGACGGTGGACAGCTTGACGTCGCGGTCGCTGCCTTCCACGTCGAAAAACACCTGCCAGAAACTGCCTTCGAACTCCTGCTGCTTGATGTTTGCACCGATGCGGTTATCGAATTTCGAAGCGTTGGCGATTTTCAGAGATTCCGGTCGAATGAAGACATAGGCTTCGTCCCCCGCACTCAGCCGCTCCTCGCCTTTCGACGTGCGTGCACGAATATTGCCGGCTGACGTATCGACCAGCGCGTAGTCTCCGGAGATCTCCGACACCTTGCCCTTGAACAGATTGTTCTCACCTACAAATGAAGCAACGAAGGCCGTCTCAGGCTGATCGTAGATGGTGTTGCCGTCCCCCACCTGCTGAATTATCCCCTGGCTCATCACGGCGACGTGATCGGACATGGTCAACGCCTCGCCCTGATCGTGGGTGATGTAGATAAAAGTAATTCCAACCCGCTGCTGGATGGCGCGCAGTTCGGTGCGCATGTGCTGACGCAGCTTGAGGTCGAGTGCGGACAGGGGCTCGTCCAGCAGCAAAACGTCCGGCTCGGCGGCGAGCGCACGCGCTATCGCGACGCGCTGTTTCTGGCCACCCGAGAGTTCACTTACCATTTTTTCGCCCTGGCCGGGCAGTGCGATGAGCTCGAGCAACTCTTCCGCTTTCTTGCGCCGCTCCTTGGTGCCCACCCCTTTGACCTCGAGCGAAAACGCGATGTTTTCCCACACCGTCATCAGCGGAAAAAGCGCCAGGTTCTGAAAGATCAGGGCCGTGGGACGTTTGTTGGGACCGATGCCGGCCATGTCCCGACCGCCGATCAATACCCTGCCTTCAGAGGGTTCGGAAAATCCCGACACGGCGCGCAGCAATGTCGTCTTGCCGCAGCCGGACGGACCGAGAAAACTGAAAAACTCTCCTTCCTGGATGTGGATGTTCACGTCCCGGGCCGCGACGAAGTCCCCGAACCGGATCCATACCTGATCGAGTTGGACGTCAGCACTCATTTATCGATCTCCTCCATCGGCAAAAAGCTTGGGATGGAACGCGTTCGGGAATTATTCGCGAGCCACTTTTGTTTTACTTGTTTGACGGCATTGTAGAAAAAAAATAGCCCCCGAGTCACCCCGGAGGCTATTTTCAACACCAGCGACTTGCGTTTCTACTACGCATTCACGAACTTGTTTCTGAACTCGGTCCGCACGTCCGCATACCACTGGGGCTCTGCCGGCCAGGGATTGAGATTGGCCAGGGCATCGCCGGGATAGGCCTCGGCAAAATTCTTCTTGTAGTTGTCGTCCGTGTACTTGTCGGCACCGAGAATGGCGGAATTGTAGCCGTGGATGTTGATGGATTTGCCGGCGACTTCGGGCTGAAACACGTAATCGATCAGAGCGTAAGCCTGATCGACGTTGGCCGCGGCGGCCGACATGGCGATGCTGTCCACCCATGCCATGGCACCCTCTTTCGGTGCCTGATAGGTTACGGGTTCCCCGGCGGACTTCATCGCAAGCACCGGACCGTCCCAGGTCTGCCCGACGACCACGCCGTCGTTAAGGAAGCCGTTTTTCTGACTGTCGGTGTCGTTCCAGAACAGTTTGATCTGCGATTTTCTGCTGGTGCAGAAATCCGTTATCTTCTGCCATATCGGACGCATGGCTTCTTCACTGCTGTAGGCCTTCCATACATCACCCGGTTCCAGTTCGCCAATGGTTTCCATGTACAGGCCGGCGCCCAGCATACCGCTGTGCGGGCGTATCATGGTCTTGCCCTCGACCTCCTTGTCCCAGATGTTGCCGTAGCTCGGGGTGCCGCCCGGTGGGCTGTACATGTCCGTACGCCAGCCAATGGCCTCGGTACCCCAGATGAATGGCAGCCAGTGAGAACCCTTGCCGCCGAAGTTCCATTCCATGTCGCCGACCTTGAGCATGGCCGGATTGACGTTGCCCAGATTATTGATGCGGCCATAGTCGAAAGGCTGCAGCAGATCGAGTGCGACCCATTGGCCTGAACGGTTGTTTGTCGGGCTGCACAAATCCACGCCGGCACCCTTGGTGGCTTTCATCTGGTTGATGAGTTCTTCGTTGGAACCCAGTTCCTTGTAATTGACCTGGATCCCGGTCTTGGCATTGAAGTCCTCGATCACCGGAGCCGGAATGTAATCCGTCCACATGGTCACGTTGACTTCACCGGACGACGCCAGCACCTTGGGGCTCACCACCCAGGGTCCAACCGTTGCCGCGGTGCCGGCTATCGCAGAGTTTTTTATGAATTTGCGCCGTGATTGCGACGGCTTGTCGGGTTTACTCATTACTTACGTCTCCTCCTTCAGGATTGGATTTACCTCGGTCTCATACCAATGCAGCGTGTTATCAGTGCGTTGCAAAGATGTCACCTGGCCGCAGATAGTGTGCGCCCGCGGCCGCAATCTGTAAACATAATCCAAAATGCCCGGTTTAAGCCACCCTAAAGTTGCTCATTCGCGCCGGTTCGATACCCATAAATTCCCGGTTTTCCGCGTAATCCGGACGTTCACGATGCGTCACGGCAGCCTAGCGCTTGCCCAGCAACCAGCAATAGCTCTACGAACCATTGTCAAACCCCGCGTGGGTGTGCTGGAATCCGCGCTCGCACGATGCCGTTGAGATACTACCGGTAGTTACTTAAATTCGACCGAATCCCTGGAGACATCATTGATGATAAAAGCGGTGACTTTCGACCTGTGGGATACCCTAGTCGACGACGATTCGGATGAAGCCGTCCGTGCCGCGCGGGGCTTGCGTTCTAAGAAGGAAGAGCGCCGTTACCAGATCTGGGAGGCGCTTAATGCCATCGAGCCGGTCGACTATGATCGGGTTGCGCTGGCCTATGACACCGCCGAAGCGGGATTCAACGTGGTGTGGAAGGAATGCCAAATCAACTGGACCGTGGACCAGCGAATCCGGGTCGTGCTGAACGGCCTCAAGCGCGAGGTCGGCAGGGACGTGTTCGAACGGCTGGTGGAAAATCACTCGAATATGGAAGTGGATATTTCACCCGAGCCCATCGACGGTATGCGCGAAGCGTTGAAGGAACTGTCGACCCGATACAAACTCAGCGTCGTCTCAGATTCAATCGTCACGCCGGGCACCGGTCTTCGTAAAATCCTGCAAAAGCACGGTGTGAAACAATACTTCTCCGGTTTTGCATTTTCCGACGAGGTGGGCCACTCGAAACCGCACCGCGCCATGTTTGACTCCGCCGCAGAGCAGCTCGGGGTGGACGTGTGCGAGATCGTGCACATCGGCGACCGCGACCACAACGACGTAAAGGGGCCTCACGCCATCGGCGCCAAAGCCGTCCTGTTCACCGCCACACGGCCCGATGATCGAAACATCACGACCGCGGACGCCATCTGCGACACGCACCATGACTTGCCCGCCATAGTGGACCGTCTCGCCGCGGAGTCTGCTTGAGTCTATTCCGCATGGCCAACAACCCACATTTTCTGGTACTCGACGGTTACTCCAAAGCCGGCCGCGAGGACTTGGCGGCCGGCGGCGCAACCACCGCCGGCGAGCTCTACCGCAGGATGCTCGAAGAATGCTCTCCGGGCTGCGCGGTCGATGTCCTGTGCCCCGCGGACCCGGCCGCGAGCCTGCCGAGCGGGGCGGCCATCGATCAGTACCACGGCATTGCCTGGACCGGGTCGAGTTTGACCGTATACCACGATACCGCGGAGGTGCGTCAGCAGATCGATTTCGCCCGCGCCGTATTCATGGCCGGCGTACCCAGTTTCGGTTCCTGCTGGGGCGCCCAGATCGCGGTCGCCGCCGCCGGCGGCCGCTGCCAGGCCCATCCGCGCGGCCGCGAGATGGGTATTGCCAGGAAGATCGCACTCACGCCGGAGGGCATGGCCCACCCGATGTACCGGGGCAAGAAACAGGTGTTCGACGCCTTTATCAGCCACGACGACGAGATCACCCACATGCCCCCGGGCGGCCTTGTGCTGGCGGGTAACGACTTTACGCGGGTGCAGGCGGTGTCGGTGACCTGGCGGGGTGGAACCTTCTGGTCGCCGCAGTACCACCCGGAGTACGACCTGCACGAGCTGGCGAGATTGTGCTTCTGTCGCAAGCAAAAACTGGTCGACAAGGGTTTTTTCGCCGACCTTGACGACGCGCAGCGCTACGTCGATCTGCTGGAGACGCTACACGAAGATCCGGGGCGAAAGGATATCGCCTGGCTGCTCGGAATCGACCAGGACGTGATGAATCCCGATATACGACAAGCCGAGGTCAGGAACTGGGTCGACCTGTTGGTTCTGCCCGGCATGCGCTCCTGATCATGGCGGCGGGAGATGAAATCGTCCCTATCGTGGACAGGCAGGACAACGTCGTAAACGAGGTGCCCCGTCGCGTCATGCGCTCCCAATCGTTGCGACACCGGGTAACCTATATCTTCGTGTTTGATTCCACCGGCCGATTGTTCGTGCAGAAACGCACCGCCAGCAAAGACCTTTATCCGGGGTATTTCGACCTGGCGGCGGGCGGAGTCGTCTGTGTCGGCGAAAGCTACGAGGAATCCGCCATCAGGGAAGCAGAGGAAGAACTCGGCATACACGGTACACCGCTGGAAAACCGGTTCAAATACTACTTCGAGCAGGACGACAATAAATGCTGGGGCATGGTTTATTCCTGCACCCACGACGGACCCTTCGAACTGCAGGCGGAGGAAGTCGAGAGTGGAGAGTTCGTGGATATCGACGCAATCGTGAACGGCGGCCTCGCTCCGGTCACCCCGGACACCCTGGCCGTGCTCGAGAAACTTCTCGCTGACGCCGAATAGCTCGAATTGAATCATCGCGGCGGGGCGCCGCTCCTATAAAACCAGGTTCGGTGGCTGAGGCTATTGTAGGAGGCGCGCCTCGCGCCGATAAATCGCGGCGGGGCGCCGCTCCTACAAAAATTTCGAATCCGTGGCGACGAAATCCTGCAGCAAATCGAAGAATGCCCGGGTGACCCGCATTTGCCGCCGGTCCTTCAGGCACACAACGAACTCAACATCTTCCAGTCGCACATCGCTGACCGTCAGCCCGTGCAGGCGATTATCGCAACCAAACTCGCTCTGCGAAACAACCCCCACACCCAGACCCGCAGCTACCGCTTCCCTTACCCCTTCCCGGCTGCCGATCTCCATGACGTCGTTGATGGGTATTTGCATCTTTCGCATGGCGTCGACGAACAGGGCTCGGGTGTTCGATCCCGATTCCCTCAAGATTAGTTTCTCCTCTTTCAAATCGCCCAGGCGGATGCTGCTCCGCTTTACCCAGGGGTGGCTGCGATTCACAAAAACGATTAGACGATCTGGTTTCAACGGCACCGAAGCAAGCCGGGGATCATCCGCCGGAACGTTGGGAAGAACGGCAATGTCGCATTTGCCGGATATCAGGGATTGCAGCAGCTCGCGGGAGTTTCCGAACGAGATCGACAGCTGGATACCCGGATACCTGCCCTGGAAAACAGCCAGGATGGGGATAATGTGATAGGGAGAATCAGCCCCTACCCGCAACTGGCCGGAAATCAGTTCGCGCGCAGAAATGAGCAGTTCCTCCGCTTCCATCTCAATCTTGAACAGGCGCTGCGTTATGTCGAGCAAGGAACGGCCGAACTCGGTAAGCTCGATGCCGCGCCCGCGCCGCTCGAACAGCTTGACGCTGTAGCGCTCCTCAAGTTCCTTGACATGCGCCGACAGCGTAGGCTGAGAAACGTGCAGGAACTCGGCCGCGCGAGTGTAACTCCCATGGGCTGCGACCGCATTGAACGCGCGAAGGTGGGCGTGATTGATCGACATGCTCTATAGTTTACATAACCACTATCGATTTGCTTTATGTAGAATAACTAAAGTACATATATCAACAACTTACAACTCTTGAGCGAGGTTTGCTTGTGTCCGTCTCGTCCACTCCTCCCATCACTGCCGCCGCATCTCCCACCGGGGATCCCTGGCTACTGACACCCGGCCCCTTGACCACGTCGCCAACGGTCAAGCAAGCCATGCTGCACGATTATGGCTCCAGAGACCGGACTTTCATCGATATCAACGCCCGGGTCCGGAAACGGCTGGTCGACATCATCGCCGGCGCGGAATCACACGTATGTGTTCCGCTTCAGGGCAGCGGTACTTTTGTTGTCGAAGCCATGCTCGGCAGCTTCGTACCCCGCGACGGCAAACTCCTGATTCTGGTCAACGGGGCCTACGGCCATCGCATGGCGAAGATCTGCACCTACCTGAGGCGCGACCACCTGATCCAGGAGACCGCTGAAGACGTCCCGGTGGACTTCGAGCAGCTGGACCGGACGTTGGCATCGGACGAAAACATCAGCCATGTGGCGGCTGTGCATTGCGAGACCACGTCGGGCATTCTCAATCCGATTGAAAATATCGCCGATATCGTTGCCAGACATGGCAGGAGTCTGCTGATCGATGCCATGAGCGCGTTCGGCGCCATTCCCCTGTCCGCGCGCGACGTCAGGTTCGATGCCGTTGTCGCTTCAAGCAATAAATGCCTGGAAGGTTCTCCGGGCATGGGATTTTGTCTGGCCGAACGGAGCGCTCTCGAGGCTGCCCGGGGAAACTCACCCTCGCTTTGCATGGATCTATACGATCAATGGCGTTCGATGGAAATTAACGGACAGTGGCGTTTCACGCCGCCGACGCACGCCATCCTTGCGTTCGATCAGGCCCTGAATGAGTTCGAAGCGGAGGGCGGCGTTGAAGGACGTGGTGGACGGTACCGGGAAAACTGCCGCATCCTGGTCGAGGGCATGCGCAAACTTGGATTCAAGACGCTACTTCCCGATGAGCTGCAGGCGCCGATCATCATCACATTCCACATGCCCGACGATACGAAATTCGATTTCAATCGCTTCTACGCCAATCTAAGCGAACAGGGCTATGTCATCTATCCCGGCAAGCTGACGGTGGCGGACAGTTTCCGTGTCGGCTGTATCGGGCGGCTCGGCGCGGAACAGATGCACGGCGCCCTGGCGGCCGTCGCGCGCGCGATGGCCCAATTCGATTGATTCATTCACGCCGAACCACGAGACGTTCAACACGACGATATCGATTTCAGCATTCCTTGCACACAATCGCTCAAACCTGCTGGGCTACAGGTAACCAGCACCACTGATCGGTTTCATCTCAGTCCGGCACTGAGTCCGATCGCCAACACACGCACATCAAGGCGCCGGGCCCTTGGCTTTCAGCTCCGATAGTGCCTGGTCAGTTTTCTTGAGGTGGCCGAGGCCCATACCCTGCAGTACGTGGTCGGCTTTGCTGAACTGGATGTTCCCGTAGGCAGTGATTTAGACCCGGTTGCCCCACGGGTCGAGGAAATCCAAAAATCTCGAGTCAATGAATTCTACGCCCATCTGTTTCAGCCGTGAACGCGCAAGCTCCTTATCATCAAAGGCGATGCCGAAATGGCGATTCCGGTCCGGACCCTGGCTTCGGCCGGTCATGAAGTTGACAAGCTGGTCGCCAAAACAAATAAAAGCGGCCGATTCGGATTGGCTTTGTGTATCGAATTCGAGAAAGTTGCCGTAAAAATCGAGTGCCTATTTGATATCTCCAACCTCTAGGGCGACGTGGTTGATACCCACGGCTCGGGCTTTCCGATCACGATTCTTCGATACCACGCCCGTGAAAAACCCGCCCAACGACAGGGCGGCGCCTGAAAA
>JAHEIO010000110.1:5269-10710 GCA_024639325.1 Gammaproteobacteria bacterium | reverse complement strand
ATGCTGCGGATTCCGAAGGAAATCGAGTTGATGGGTTTGGACGCGTCTGCCGCCGAAGCCGAAGCCGCCGACGAGGCGGCCATCATCCAGGCCGAGAAAGACGCAATCTAGAATTCATTGAAAAGAGGTATAGACAATGGCAACAATTACGAGTTGGTCCGGCAATATCGCCGATATCGGTCCGATCTATCCCATGGTGGGTAGTGAGGGGATCTTGTTCATCATTGGTTTGGCTTCATGGATCGTTTGGCATGTCATTCAATCCAAGATTGAAGAAAAGAATTTCAAGGATGAAATCCAGCGGTTTGGTGATTCAGAAAATTTGAGGAAAATGGTTGGCAGGGAAGACCCGCGCAACCCATAAGCTCACATATTTGGGCTTGAGTCCAATCCATGCCCCGCATTGGCTCGCCGGTGCGGGGTTTTTCATGGTGCATTGACCTTGATCGCCGTCAATTAATCTGAAAGTAATAATCGCCAGTATGAGAGGTTACTATTCGCCAAACAGGCTACTACAAACCAAAGCGGATAAAATGACGAAAATTAGCCGCAGGAATATGCTCAAAGCGACTTCAGCACGTGTTTTATTTGGTGGTTTCGGGTCCTCGGCCTTGGCCGCGACACTGAAAACTATTTCCCGGACATGGAGCCCGAGGAAGTCGCCAAGGCGGCCAAACCAAAGGAGCCGATCGGGGAGACGGTAAATATCGGTTTTCTCGGCACCCTGTCGGGTCCCGACGCCGGATGGGGGCTGCCCGGGGTGACCGGCAACCAGATGTTCATCGATCAGGTGCACAGCGAAGGCGGGTTTTTCCTCAGATGACGGTGATGGAGAACCTCGAGATGGGTGGATATTTGCGCAAGGACAAAGCCGGGTACAAGAAGGACCTGGAAATGGTTTTCGACCACTTTCCGGTTCTACAGGAGCGCATAAAACAACTGGCAGGAACCATGAGCGGTGGCCAACAGCAGATGCTGGCGATGGCGCGCGCCCTCATGTCGGGCCCCCGACTGATCGTAATGGATGAACCCTCGCACGGGTTGTCGCCGATCATGTGTCAGGAGATCGCCAGGATCATCGTCGATATTCACAAAAAGGGGAGGACCATCATCCTCGTCGAGCAGAACGCGATGCTGGCTCTGTCACTGGCCGACACCGCCTACGTGCTGGATACGGGAAATGTGATCCTGGCAGGAGAAGCCAAGAGTCTTTTGGAGAACGATGAGGTAAAAAAAGCCTATTTGGGTGGATGAGAAATACAACCTGACGAACGAATCCGTTGCGGGCCTTCCCAAGCAGGGACGTTCGGTGTCGATGCAGCGATCATTGTCCCAGCAAATCCGCTTTTGCTAGCGTCAAGTGCTCGCGTATGACTCTCTCCGCTTCATCTACATCTCGACGCGAGATCATAGTGAAAAGGAGGCGATGCTGCTGATTGTACTGCTTTATTTTCTGAGCAGTTAGAACCTTGTCTTTTCTTGCCATCCACTGGGCGTGGCCGCGCACCTCGTTGATGTGCCGGTATAACCAGAGCAACAGCGGATTACGGGCGCTTTCCGCGAGGGACAGGTGGAACGCTTCGTCGTGAGATGAGAACGCCTCCGGGTCGGCGTCAACCTGTTCCAAGCGCTGGAGCACTTCCGCCATGCGCTCGATGTCCTGAGCATTGGCGTTGATTACAGCCAGTCGCGCCATTGCGGGTTCGATGGCGATGCGCACCTCGATGAGTTCCAGGGGCGAAGTCATATCGGTGATGTCTTCGTGATCCGCATAACCGCGGTAGCGGACGAAGCTGCCGCTGCCCGCGCGGCGGGTTATGAGGTTCATCTCTTCCAGTTGCTGAAGGGCAGCCCGGATAGTGCCCCGCGCGGCGCCGAATTGCTGCGCCAGCTGCCGCTCCGACGGCATGCGTTCACGATAAGCGTAGTCGCCCTCGAGAATCCATGCACGCAGTTGGCTGGCAATGGCGTTGGCGCCAGCGCTGACCTGCAGCCGGGTCGCCGTTCGCTCTTCAAACATCGTTCTGAATTATATTACTGGTTCTGAATTGGTACACGCATACTTGAATATACATTGCCTGCACGTTCTCGGCAAACCCGGTGCAAGAATGAGCGTCGATTGTATAACTGTCTAAATTATATTCACAAAATATCCAAAACGGATTCATGCGGAGCCCGCTGCCGGATTATTTCAATCGCCTACTAATGGTGTACCATATGTTGATCTGATCAAACTAAAGGTATAAATTCGGTATAAGTCATGGCGCTTCCCAATCACGTACCCTACCTCATCATCGGTGCCGGCATCCACGGCCTCAGCACCGCTTATCATCTCGCCCTGGAACTCAAACGCACCGGTCGCGGCAGCGGCAAGGACATCCTCGTGGTGGACAAGACATCGATCGGCGCAGGCGCTTCGGGAATCGCATGCGGTGTCGTCCGCAATAACTACTTCCAGCCGGCTATGCGAGAACTGATGGCGCACAGTGTCGGGGTGTGGGAGAGCGATCCTGCAAAATACGCATACCATTCGGTCGGTTACATGCAGATCAGTCCTGAGTCCATGCATGCGGACGTCGCAACCATTGCCGAACAGCAGAAACAGATAGGCTACGAATCGGTGTTCATCGAAGGTGAAAAAGATTCCGCCATCTACATGAAAGGCATTTTCGATGACTGGCAGGCGCAGGGAATCACCTCGGTACTGCACGAGAAGCGGGGAGGTTACGCTAACAACACCAACAGTCTTTACGGGCTGGCCGACAAGGCGGAAGCCGAAGGCGTGCGCATCGTGACCGGTCTCAAGGTAACGGGTTTCGAGCGCAACGGCGTCGGCGTCAGCGCGGTCAAAACGGAACGTGGAGATATTCGCTGCGATCTGGCGGTGGTTGCGGTTGGACCATGGGCTAAGACGGTATGGGATATGCTGGAACTGCCGAAGACCGTGGAAATCAAGGGCAAGGATGGCGCCATGCACGCGGACATTCCGATGTGGGTTTACTGGTCGCTGCAGGAAGGCACGTTGGGCCTGGACCCGTCTGTGCAAAAAACCAATGCCGGGGAGTTTCCACCTGTAGTCCACGTCGACAGCGATGCGCCCCTTTACTCGGATGACGACGGTTCGCTGATTACCGATCAGATGTGGGGCATCTATTACAAGCCCGACTTCAACTTTGGTGGAATCCAGGGCGGCGCAGCGCCGTTCAAGGTACAGTCCCCCCCGGATGAGGTGGCGGTAGATCCCTACGGACCCGATTCGCCCGAGTTCGTGGTCGGCGCGGATTTCGCGCACATGTGGTGCTCCGCGCTGGCCCACTGCCAGAAGCGTTTCGAGAAACAGATGGACAAGTACCGCAACGAACCTTCCGGCGGAATCGGTGCATTTACACCGGACAGCTTCCCGGTGTTCGATATGTTTCGTGACAACGTGTATTTGATTGCCGATTCCAACCACGGCTACAAGATGATTGGCATCGGAGAACTGGTGGCGAAAGAAATCTGTGGTTCGACAAGCCCGCTGCTCGAGCCGTTCCGGTTTTCACGCTATGCCAAGGGCCAGCTCCATCCCGTGTCGAACAGTCCTTTCCCGTGGAGTTAACCAGAGAATTCAATAAACCAATGCAACGAACCAAAAAGGGAGGAACACCGTGACAGATCTTGAAAAACATGTAGAAGCGCCAGGCCGCGCCGATTTGGTCAAGCAGGTGCGCGAGAAAATAAACGAACTCGGCGTCACCTACGTCTATTACCAGTTTATTTCCGTTACCGGCCGCATAGTCGGCAAGGGAATTCCCGCGGACCACTGGGAACGAATTGCCGAGCGCGGCTTCCAGCTGGTCTACGGCTCCACCGCAAATTTGTTCATCGATCGACATGGCGACTACATCGGCTACGGTCCCGAAGCCTCGGAGCTCGTGGGCATCCCCGACCCGGAAACGTTCTGCCAGTTGCCGTGGGACAAGCGAGTCGCTCGCGTGTTCTGTACCTGTTTCCGCAATCGCGAAGAAAGGGAAAATCCAGGCGGACACTTGACCTCGGATTGCCGCGGCAACCTGCGCATCATCCATGATGAGTTCCAAGCAAAGTATGATGGGTTGGAGCTCAGGCAGGGCACGGAGCCCGAGATGATGTGGTTGAAGCGCGGTGAGGACGGCAAACCCGCCGGGGGCGTCACCAAGCCTAATTGCTATCACATCGATCAGTTCGAAGAGTTGCGGCCGACATTCATGAAAGTCATAGAATATTCGCAGGCCATGGGTCTCGACATCATTCAGGGCGACCATGAGGACGCTCCCGGCCAGCTGGAATTGAATACGATGTTCGATGACGTGCTGCGTAACAGCGACCGTCTCACCACGTATCGTCAAATATGCGCCCAGGTCGCGCGTGAACACGGTCTCATAGCCTGCTTCATGTCTAAGCCGTTTATGGGCGTATCGGCTTCCGGATGCCATCACAATATGTCCCTTTGGCGCGGTGGTGACGATGTCGTGAACAGTTTGCACAATGATCCGTTGCCAGGTATGGAGGGCGCTTTTTCCTACCGGGTGGGGGGTGAAAACACATTCATGCCCGACCCGTCGATCGACGAGCGCAAACCCGGACCAATCGGGCTGCAGTGTATCGGCGGAGTGATAGAGCACCTGGGGGCACTGACATCCATTGGATCCTCTACGGTAAATTCCTATCGCCGCCTTTGGGACACGGGATTCTGGGCGCCCGTGTTTGCCGATTGGGGCTACCAGAATCGGACCTGTGCACTGCGTATTTCCGCTCCGGGACGCTTCGAGTACCGGTCGGTAGACTCAATGGTGAATCCATATCTCATGGGAGCGGCCTTACTCAAGGCATTCGATGACGGGATCAGCAGAGATCTGGATCCCGGAGAGCCCGAGGAGCGCAATATCTACGAGGCCATGGAAGCCGGCAAGCAGGTCGCGAAGCTGCCCATGTCTCTGGGCGAAGCACTGGACCGGCTGGCCGACGACGAGGTCATCAAATCCTCGATGCCGGGTGAGATGTACAAGGTCTATCACTGGTACAAGAACGATGAGTGGGAAAAATTCAACCACACCGTCACCGACTGGGATCTGGAGACCTACATAGATTGTCTGCCGTGACACGCTGGCAAAGGTTGCGGAACAATGCCAGGAAATAATCGGCGCGAGGCGCGCCTCCTACATCGTAGGAGCGGCGCCATCGCCGTGAAATATGAGAACGCGTGTAGGAGCGGCGCCCCCGCCGCGAAAAATAGGAACGTGTGTAGGAGCGGCGCCCCCGCCGCGATGAAAACGAATGTTATGAAAATATTGGAGGTTTGACATGTGCGGTATTGCTGGACTGATACATCGGGGCAAGAGCACGGATATCGGATCCGAGCTGACCTCGATGCTGCAGGCCCTGAAGCATCGCGGTCCTGATTCGACGGGGTTTGCCCTCTA
>JAHEIO010000110.1:0-5169 GCA_024639325.1 Gammaproteobacteria bacterium | reverse complement strand
ACATGTGCGGTATTGCTGGACTGATACATCGGGGCAAGAGCACGGATATCGGATCCGAGCTGACCTCGATGCTGCAGGCCCTGAAGCATCGCGGTCCTGATTCGACGGGGTTTGCCCTCTATGGCAATCCCGAACAAAACCAGTACGTGATCCGTTTCAAGGTTGCCGAACAGGAAGAAATGCGCAAAGGATTTCGCATCCACGATGAGGTCAAGGATCGCAAGGTGGAAGTGGATCGGCGCATGGATGAACTCGGCGCACGCATCGTCTCCGAAGACCTGGTGACTGAGTACGCACTGCGCTACCAGTTCAGTTACGACGGTGACATGAAGCGTCTGGCAGACTACATCGAGGATGTGGAAGGAGCCGAGATCATGTCCATCGGAAGCGCGCTCGAATTGGTCAAGGACCTTGGAGATGCCAACACGGTTTCCGATCAGTATGGCCTGAGCGGCTTCAACGGGACCCACGCCATAGGCCACACCCGGATGGCGACTGAGTCCGACGTCGACATTCGCTCCGCCCACCCTTACTGGGCGTACCCGTTCAACGATGTGTCCGTGGTGCACAACGGACAGCTCACCAACTATTGGAACTCACGCCGGGACCTGGAGCGCCGGGGCCACCGGTTCATGTCCAATTGCGATTCCGAGCTGATCGCGGTTTATCTCGCGGACCAAATGAACCAGGGTGAAGACCTGGAGGATTCCATGCGCCGATCCATCGACGAACTGGACGGCGTATTTACCTATGTCGTCGCAACCGGAGACAAGTTGGGCATGGCCAAGGACGTGATGGCGGCCAAGCCCATGGTTCTTTACGAAAGCGAGGATTTCGTTGCGCTGGCTTCCGAGGAGGTTGCCATCAGAAGCATCTTTCCTCACGAAATCGATACCTATGACCCGTACGAGGGGGAGGTGCACGTATGGCACAGTTGAAACAGACTGATTCCCATGAAATGGGGCTTCACACCGAGGAGCTGACCGGTCGGACCCAGCAGGTATTCTTTTCCGCCGAAGAAGGTAAAAACTTCACCTACCCCGGCTCGTTCGATGTCGACTTCGACAAGGTTGCGGAACTCGACGCCGCCGGCATGGAGATCAAGGACATCAATCTGGAAATCCGCAGGTTGATGAGCGAGGGACACGGCAGCATCACCGTGCGCAACCCCGGTGCGAAGCATTCCCTCGGCGTGGGCATTCTCAATCGTCTGCAACTCACCTTCGAAGGCAGCCTGGGCTATTTCGGTGTGGGTCTGATCGACGGACCGAATATCCGGATCACCGGCCGCGTCGGCTGGTCCTGCGCCGAGAACATGATGGCCGGAACCGTGGTTGTCGAAAAAAATGCCGGATCGACGTTCGGTGCCGCGATCCGCGGCGGCGACCTCGTGTGCATGGGCGACGTGGGCAGCCGCACCGGCATCGACCAGAAAGGCGGCACCGTTATCGTCGGCGGCCGCACGGGTGCGTTCAGCGGCTTCATGATGCAGCGCGGCCGGATGGTCATCCTTGGCGACGCCGGCATCAATCTCGGCGACTCCATGTACGACGGTACGATTTACGTCGGCGGCAAGATCGCCGGCCTCGGCGTCGATGCCGTCGAAGGAGAGATGACCGACCTGGATGTCCAATGGCTGGATAAAAAACTGGCGATGTACGGACTCGAGGCGCCCCGCGGCACGGCAAACATGACCAAGATCGTCGCCGGCAAGCAGCTTTGGAACTATGACAATCTTGAGCCCACTGAAAAGAAACTGGTGCTTTAACCATGAACAAGATGACAAAACTGAAAATCGAACGGAATACCAGCAATCTCGGAAGCAGTTTCATGTTTCCGCCCGAGGTCATCGATGACATCCACATCAAGTCTGAACTTGGACGCTACAGGATGCGGGGGTTTTCCCTGTTCAAAAACATCCCGACCTGGGACGATCTGACCTTCCTGCCCGGCACCCTGACCCGGTTCGTGATCGAAGGCTATCGTGAGAAGTGTCTGACCAAGACCATCATCGGGCCCCGGGCAAAGCGGCCCCTGGAGCTCGACATCCCGATTTACATCACCGGCATGAGCTTCGGCGCCCTGTCCTACGAGGCCAAGACGGCACTGGCCCGCGGTGCCACCATGGCCGGTACGGCGACCTGTTCCGGAGAGGGCGGTATGATCCCGGACGAGCGCCGCTATTCCAGCAAGTGGCTCTATCAGTGCATCCAGTCGCGCTATGGTTTCAATCCCCACCACCTGCGTCTGGCGGATGGCTGTGAATTCTTTATCGGCCAGGGCTGCAAAGTGGGTCTGGGTGGCCACCTGATGGGCCAGAAAGTGACCGATCAGGTCGCGGAGATGCGCTCGCTCCCCGCCGGAATCGATCAACGCTCGCCGGCGCGCCACCCCGACTGGCTGGGGCCCGACGACCTGGCGCTGAAGATCCAGGAAATTCGGGAGGCGACGAACTGGGAGATCCCGATCCAGTTGAAGCTGGGTGCGGCTAGGGTGTATGACGACGTGCGCATGGCGGCGAAGACCGACCCCGATTCGATATACATAGATGGTATGGAGGGCGGAACCGGCGCCGGGCCCCACCTGGCGACCGAAGAAACCGGTGTACCCGGCATTGCCGCGATCAGGCAGGCAAGAAAGGCGCTGGACGATGTCGGCAGGAGCGGCGATATCTCGCTGGTCTACGCGGGCGGTATACGCAACGGCGGTGACGTGGCCAAGGCGCTCGCCCTGGGTGCGGACGCGGTGGCCATCGGCCATTCGGCAATGATGGCGCTCAACTGTAACAAGGACATTCCGGAAGCCAATTACCAGGAGGAAATGGGCGTGGAGCCCGGCTACTGTTATCACTGCCACACCGGCCGATGCCCGGTCGGCGTCGCTACCCAGGACCCGGTCCTGCGCAAGCGGCTCAATCCGGATGAGGCGGCCATCCGCGTTTACAACTTCCTTCATTGTCTCGCCATCGAGTGCCAGATGATGGCGAGGGCCTGCGGGAAAACAAACGTCCATTCCCTCGAACCCGAGGATCTGGCGGCGTTGACCATGGAAGCGTCCGCCATGGCCATGGTTCCGCTTGCGGGTTCGCAGCACACCGTCGGCCGTCCCGACATGACACGATACTGACAGGAGCCGAAGCCATGAAGAAAGAAATCGACCACTTTCTGGAAACCGATGGTCTGGATACGGAACGTGAGAAGGACATCGGTCAGCACATCGGATACCGCTACGACGTGAATCTGGTGCCGGACTACGAGAGGATAACCCCGTTCCTCAAGAAGTACATCGAGGTGATGGGTTGGCAGGACCTGAACTGGCTGGAAGACGTCCACATGGGTTACGAAGAGGGCAGACCCGCCGTGTTCGACCGCAACATCAACGGCTGGGTTACGGTGCCGGAGAACATGGAGCTTCCAGACAACCAGCAGGACCGCGACATGATAGCGCGCGAATTGTTGATCAAATTTCAGATGTCCGGTCGTCACCCGATGGTGGATCTAAGGAAGGCCTACGCGAAGTTCTGATCATCACCTGTAAAAATAATGGGGTCAGAGTAAAATCTCGTAAAATCAAACGTCACGGCAGGATCAAATGAGAAATTTCACTCTGACCTCATTTTCTATTTGCTACCAATAACCGGAGGAGAACGACGTCGTGGCCATAGACCTCGCCAAAACCGCAAAAGATAAAAAGATCAACTATTTCCTGATTAGTTTTGTGGATCTTTTCGGAGTACTTCGCTCGAAATTCGTGCCGGCGCGCGCCATCGCGGGCATGCAGAAAGAAGGCGCGGGCTTCGCGGGCTTCGCCACCTGGCTCGATATGACCCCGGCAGATTCCGATATGTTCGCCATTCCGGATGCCGACACCTTGATCCAGCTGCCGTGGAAACCCGAGGTGGGGTGGCTGGCTTCCGATTTGTGGATGGATGGGTCGGAGGTGGAGGCATCACCCCGTGTCGCGCTGAGGAGGCAACTCGACAAGGCAAAACAGCAGGGCTATCGCATCAAGACCGGGGTCGAGTGCGAATACTTCCTGATTTCGGCGGATGGCAAGGCGATTGCGGATGAACGGGACATCCAGGAAAAGCCCTGTTACGACCAGTCCGCCCTGATGCGTCGATATGACGTGATCAGTGAGATCTGCGACTGCATGGACACGCTTGGCTGGGGTCCGTACCAGAACGACCACGAGGATGGCAACGGCCAGTTCGAGATGAACTGGGATTACGACGATGCGCTCAAGACCGCGGACCGCCACGTGTTCTTCAAATACATGACCAAGGCTATTGCGGAAAAACATGGATTACGCGCGACGTTCATGCCCAAACCATTTACAGACCTGACGGGCAACGGCTGCCACGCGCACGTGTCGGTGTGGAGCCCGACCGGGAAGAAGAATCTATTCCTCGACAAGAAAGAGGAAATGGGCTTGTCGAAACTGGCCTACAAGTTCCTCGGCGGCATCGTCCACAATGCGCAGGCCGCGTGCTCATTCTTCAACCCAACCGTGAACAGTTACAAGCGGATCAATGCCCCGCCGACCCTTTCGGGTGCGACCTGGTCCCCGAACACCGTCAGCTACACGGGAAACAACAGAACGCACATGATACGAATACCCGACGCCGGTCGGTTCGAGCTTCGGTTGATGGACGGAGCGGCCAACCCCTATCTAATGCAGGCGGCTGTGCTCGCTGCGGGCCTGGACGGTATCGAAAACAACCGCAATCCCGGTAAACGCCACGATATCAACATGTATGAATTCCGGCGCGTCGATGAGATAGAAAAGCTGGGCGTCAAGAAACTGCCGCTGAACCTGCTCGACGCGTTGCGGGCGACGGGCGAGAGCAAAGTGCTGCGGGCGGCGCTGGGTGATGATCTGATCGACAGCTACATCAAGCTAAAGACTGTCGAATGGGACAGCTATGCCTCGCATCTGACCCAGTGGGAGCGGGATAACTCACTGGACTGCTAGCCCGCATTTCTTACCAGGATCCCGAGCGATTGCGCAGGACAGGTGCCGATGAACGCCGGGCTGGAGTGAGATGCATAGCCGGTGCTATGGATCGAATGAAGCCCAAGGACATCGGGGCCTGGACCAGCCAGCGCCGGGATAGGCGTTTCCAAGACACACTGTTTTTTGGACAAATCCTTAGACCTCAATGTTTGC
>JAHEIO010000275.1 GCA_024639325.1 Gammaproteobacteria bacterium | reverse complement strand
GAGACGTCCCCATCGATCATGGCGAGGTTCAGCACGGCGTTCTTTGCGATCTGATTAAGGACGAACTCGTAGTCTGCCTTATCGTGAAAGACGACCTCCACGGGGTAGTTGTCGACGATTCGAATATCCGCGTTGTCCTGCCCGGTCTGGAAAGCGCCGGCCTCCGTCGCACCGTCCTTCATGAAGCGGATGGACAAGCCCTGCTTGCGCTCGATGTCCTGCGCATCCTCGTAGCCCGCGGGCGCGAAGCGCATGCGGTCGCACTGCAGCTCGAGGGTCATGTCGCCGGCCTGGATGACGGCGTTGGGGGACGGCGAGCCGTTGAAGCTCCAGCCGGCGAATACCGGAGAGCACAAAGCGAGCAGCGCGGCCGACAAGCTTGACCCCAAGATTCGGCGACGAATCATGTGTAACTCCGTGGATCTCCGGTGCGACGAGTAAGTCCAGACTATCTCGTGATTGGATCTGCCTGGTCAAGAACCCCGGAAACGGCCGAATCAATGGCTCCAACCCTCCCCGATCATGTTTCAGAAGGCGCCGAGAGGTTGAACGGGACGGTGGCGTGTCAAGGTTTTTTACGCTGATATTCCAGCCGACAGCCGACAGGCGCTAGTTTCTGTTTGTTGCACTTTTGCTATGGTTTGTTTTGCGGTAGCCTGCGGCCAGGTGAAGCCGCGTGCCGCGCGACCGCAACGGTCAGTTCGATCCGCTGCTGATTCCGAAGTACGCACGCCGGTTCCCCGGCTTCGATGACAAGATCATTGCCCTGTACGCCCGCGGCATGAGTACGCGGGACATCCAGGCGCACATCGAGGAGATCTACGGCATCACGGTGTCGCCGAGCCTGGTCTCGGCGGTCACCGACTTTTGAAACGAAGTATGTCCCGCCCTGGGGTGGCCGGGACCCCAAGATTTGGAGATGTTCTATGAAGACTGCAATCATCGCGATCGTTTTCCTGTTGATCGGCGGAGCCGTTGGCGGATTCCTGGCACTCGGCTACGGCGCGGGTTTGGGCGCGGGCGCTGGTATCGTCGTCGGCTCGCAGGCGGGTGCCTGCCTTGCCATGGAGTCGGCGAAGGATCAGGGCCTTCTGAGCGCCGAACAGATCGATCAGGTACTCGTCGGCGCCATCGGCAAGATCAAGGGCAAGTCGCAGCTCCCACCGGACCCCGAACTCCAGTGGGTCGGCACCGAGTCGGATTGTGCGGACATGATCGCCGAGCTCGAGACGGCGGCGCAGCGCCAGCAATAAGTCACGGCTCGCAAGCCCGCTTTTCAGATAGCCGCCTCGCCCCATGCATGGCCGTCGATGCACGCCTGTCGGCAGTGACGGCGCCCCCGGCAAAGCCGGGGGCTCCCGAAGAACGTGAGCCGCTCGAAGCGGCATAGACGGGGCCTTCGGCCCCTTGGCCCCCCTCAAAGGGGGTAAGTTCCTACATCAGTTGAAGTTGATCGATTCTTCGGTCCTCTTTCTCCTGATGACGGATGTACTCTCGAATCACCTCTTCGTCTCGACCCACTGTCTGAGACGAAGTACCCCCGCGCCCAGAAGTGCTGACCGACGAAGTTACGTTTCCGCTCGTCGTACATTCGCGCTATGTGAATGGCGCTCTTTCCTTTGATGAATCCGATCACACTCGATACCGCGTACCTCGATGGAATCGAAATCATCATGTGCACGTGATCAGACATCAGATGACCTTCCTCGATTCGGCTCTCTTTCTGCTCAGCCAATCGGCGCATCACTTCGCCGAGTTCCTTGCGGATCTGCCCGAAAATCGCCTTCTTACGATACTTCGGGATGAACACAACGTGATACTTACACTCCCACCGACTGTGGCTTAAACTCCTGTCTTGTCTCATGATTTCTCCCTTACGTGACGCTTGGCGGCTCACGGTGGGGGGTCTCATGAGACTCCCGGACTTGTCAAACTTCGACTGTCTCCCCAGCAAAGCTGGGGGGTTTCCCGTTTCTGGCTAATTAGCTCGGCCGCCAAGCC
This sequence comes from Gammaproteobacteria bacterium, assembly GCA_024639325.1. Lineage (GTDB taxonomy): Bacteria > Pseudomonadota > Gammaproteobacteria > Arenicellales > JAANXG01 > JAHEKE01. The sequence goes on along the minus strand of JAHEIO010000275.1, from coordinate 879 downwards.
AAGTTGCGGCACAGGGTCGGCTAACTGGCGCTGTCACTAGTGAACTGCCGCTAGCCAAGCACCCGGCGACCGGCAGCTTCATGCGCATTGCGGACCAAAAATCTTCTAGGCGATACCTCAACGTTCATGCTCTTGCCCACCACTCGCCGGCTAGCGGCGGGATGACTGCATTCAGATAGCAGAGCAGACGGATCCGGTCGCAAGCTTCCGCAAAAAGGAAAGCCCTTGAGCCACCGTCCCGGGAAAAGGTTCGGCCAGGACTGTTGCCCTGAATGGTTTTTCCGCGTTTTCTGCGGAGTTAGGAGCGTGGAAATGCGGGCTGTCGTCAACTCCGTCGACAGCTTTTCATCGCGTGTTTGCCGACAAAGCTTGTGCGGGCATGTAGCTGGTCTGTAAAGAACTGCGTTCTCGATGGGTTTCTTGGATCATGCGATTGGTAGAGTGGTGATAGGGGGAAGCGATACGACTGCTGCCACATTTCTTCGATACCAATAGTGGCTTGAGCATTATGAAAGAAGCTGTTACTCAGGCGTTTATCGTTGAACCGCAACAGTACAGAAAGCTGGGCGAACGATAAATCATGAAGGTTTTTCTCCCAACGAGCGCGAACATTCGGAATAGTTGAGTGATGAAAGCAAAATCGATCCTACTGATTTGGCTGATGTGTGCCTGGCTTGTCGCGCTAACGTCTGCGCGCGGCGCCTCGGCGGGCGAGGTTACGGAACTCGACGAGGTCCGCACACAGTTGGCGAAGGTCACGCAGCTGATTGCCGCCGTCGATTCGGTGCGCGAATGGCACCGCGACGGGTTGAATACCCGAATCGATCAGCTTGGCATAAGGGTGATGACCCGGCTGAACGAAATTGCGCCGGGCCTCCT
>JAHEIO010000037.1 GCA_024639325.1 Gammaproteobacteria bacterium | reverse complement strand
CGTACTCCATCCGGGCCTTCGTAATCGTTACCGCCGCCGGGCTCGGCAACCTGCCCGGCGTGATCTCGGCGGGCCTGGGTATCGGGGTGCTCGAGCAGTACGGTGCGCACATTTTCGGCATTGGTTACCAGCAGGCCGTGGCCGTGATGTTACTGCTCCTCGTACTCCTGGTGCGGCTGCTGCAGCAGCGCCGCGTGCGACAGAGCCTGCAATAGGCCCGCGACAGGTAAGCATCGGGATGAACGCCAAAAAAGCCCTGCTTTACATTATTGTACTGGCGGCAACGCTGGCGGCACCGTTCCTGTTTCCGGATTTTCGCACGCAGCTGGCGACGCTGTGGCTGATGATCATCGTGGCTCTGACGTGGGACATGACCGGGGGACAAATGGGGTACAACTCTCTCGGCAATATTTTTTTCTACGGCACCGGGATGTATGTCGCGGCGGTGATTGCCATCGGTATCGTCTATAACGTCGGGGAATACACCGACGCCGCGGGCGGCGGGAGATTTGAGTTCACGGATGCGCAGTATTTTTCCGGGATGATGCTCGGGATCATCGGTGCGGGGCTGTTCTGCGCCCTGGTCGCGGTTGTCATTGGTTACTTGACCTTCGGTCTGCGCGGCCCTTATTTCGCTATCGGCACCCTGGGCGTGGCCATCGCTGCAGGTGAGCTGGTGTCCAACTGGGACTGGGTTGGCGGCGGTCAGGGGATTGCCCTACCGGTTTATCCCGGAGATTTCGACACCGGCAAACTCTATTTCTACTACCTCTTTGCGGCAACAGGCGTGATCCTGTTCGTGTTTCTCAGGTGGTTGTACGCAACCCGTTTCGGCGCCGCAATCAACGCCATCAGGGACGATGAGGGGAAAGCCGAGGCCATGGGTGTGCACACGATGCGCTACAAACTGACCACGTGGTCAATGGCCGCGTTTTTTGTCGGCGTGGTCGGTGGAATTTCCGCATTTCAACTGATCCATTTCGAGCCGCTTGAAACCGCATACCAGACCATCAACCTGGGCATCTTCATGGTGGTCTGCGTCTTGCTGGGTGGCAAGGGCACACTGTGGGGCCCGATTGTCGGTGCGATCCTGTTTCACGTATTCAAGGAAGTCACCTGGAACTACCTGCTGGGCTGGCAATGGGTGGCCCTGGGTGCGTTGATCGTGGTCACCGTGGTGTACTTCCAGGACGGCATCATGGGCTGGCTGATTCACCGCAAGCCGGAGTGGTTTGGAATCCGTGTCGAGCAAAAGAATTTGGCGGTGGGTACGGACGAATGACCACCATCATCGATATCCATGAAGTATCGAAATCCTTTGGCGGGGTCGTCGCCAACGAGGAAGTCTCAATGTCGGTGGAGAAGGGCGGCATTACCGGCCTCATCGGGCCGAACGGTTCGGGCAAGACCACGTTATTCAATTCGATCGTGGGCTACCACCCGATCGATCACGGGTCGATCAGGTTCGAGGGAGAAGAGATCTCGACGCTGCCGGTGCAGAAAATTGCCAGGCGCGGGCTGCTGCGGACATTTCAGCAGACGCGTATCTACGGCGCCATGAACTGCGTCGAGAACATGTTGATTTCAATGCCCCATCGCAAGATGAGCTTTTTCGATGCGTTCAGCCGCAACGGCGAGGAAGACTATGACCGGGCGGATGCGCTGCTTGATTTCGTCGGTCTGTACGAAAAGCGGTTCCTGCGTTCCGGTTCGCTTTCATTCGGCCAGCAGAAACTGCTGGAGTTCGCCATGGCGCTGATGAACGAGCCCACGGCACTCCTCCTGGACGAGCCAACCGCAGGCATAAACCCGACACTGATCAACGGGTTGATCGACAGGTTGAAGCGGGCCAACACCGACTTCGGCATCACCCTGTTCATTATCGAGCACAACATGCGCGTAATCATGAATATGGCGGACAAGATTTACTGCCTTGCTCACGGAAGACTCCTTGCCGAGGGTACGCCCGAGCAGATCCAGAACGATCAGAAGGTGGTCGATGCCTACCTGGGCGCACATTGACCGCCTGCGATCGTATGGCTAACGAGAGCCTGAATTGACTAACGGAAAAGAAAAAGGCATTCGCGGATACCATGGCGGGGAGGTGGATGCCGTCATCTCTGTCGACGAGGTCGAACGGCAGGCCGCCGCGATTGCCGAGGAAATCAGCATCGAGCAGCTTGACGAACTCGCCGGCGGTGACCCATTCGTGTCCATCGAAAACCTGCGGGCCGGCTACGGGCAGATGGAAATCCTGCACGAGATCAATCTCCGGGTTGCCCGCAAGCAGTCGCTGTGTCTGATCGGCCCCAACGGGGCCGGCAAGTCCACGATCCTGCACGCAATTTTCGGATTCAACAATATATTCTCGGGCCGCATACTGATCGGCGACGGTGAGGACAAGCTCGATGTCACTACGTTGACGCCAAGCGAGAAACTCTCCAGGGCAGGTATTGCTTACATTCTTCAGGACAAATCCATATTCCCGGGCATGACCGTTGAGGAAAACCTGTGGATGGGCGGCTTCCTCAAGGACCAGCCGGCGCAGGCCAAGCGGGCAGCCGAGGTCGTGTTCGATAAGTACCCAAGGCTTGCACAGAGAAGAAAACACCAGGCCAAGGTCCTGTCCGGCGGGGAGCGCCGCCTGCTTGAAATCTCGCGGGCACTGGTGATGAACCCGGAACTTTTGCTGGTCGACGAGCCATCGATTGGGCTGGAGCCCCGGTTTATCGACATGGTGTTCGAGATCCTGGACGATCTGCAGCGCAACGAAGGCAAGACGATCATCATGGTTGAACAGAATGCCAAAAAGGGCCTGGAGTTCGCGGACATCGGTTACGTGCTGGTGTCCGGACAGGTCGCCATCGCGGGCAAGGGCGATGACCTGCTGGCAAATCCGAAGGTCGGTGAGTTGTTTCTGGGGGGTTGAATGACGAGGCGTTGACTCAGTGGCAATAACCGGCGAGATTTCACTCGTCGTCATTTTGTGTTTCGCCGTCATCCTGTTCGTGGCCGGCCTGGTGCACGGTACCATCGGGCTGGGATTTCCCCTTGTCGCAACGCCGTTACTGGCTTTGTTCGTCGACGTGCGGAGTGCGATTCTGATAACGCTGCTGCCCACAGCCGCGGTCAACATAGCGAGCATTGTCCACGGCGGACGCTGGCGGGACAGCATCGGTCGATTCTGGCCGCTCGGCGTGTACTCGCTCATCGGCGGCGTGTTGGGCAGTACGGTCATCGTCCTAAGCGACCCCGCGCCATTCAAGCTGGTGCTCGCGGCGCTCATCTTTCTCTATCTGGCCAGCGGTTGGCTGGGTAAATTCAAGATGGCCTGGGTGGCGGAGCACCGTGGTTGGTCCATGCTGATCTTCGGGCTGGCTGCAGGCGTCTCCGCGGGCTCGACCAACGTGATGGTGCCCATACTGATTATCTATGCGCTGGAGATGGGCCTCCAGACGACGGCAATGGTCCAGGTGTTCAACATGTGTTTCCTGGCGGGCAAGGTGTCACAGATGATCGTGTTCGCCGCCGCCGGGATGTTGACTTCGCAGGTCCTGCTATTCACCACACCGCTTGCCGGCATGGCTCTGCTCGCGCTGCTGATCGGTATGGCGATGAGGAAGCGCATCGGCGGGGACACCTACCGCACCATCATCAAGTGGGTGCTGTTCGCCGTGGCGTTGACACTCGTCGGCCAGTATTTCTTCGCAGCCTGATTTCGTTGATCGCTAGAACGGGCTGCCGATGATCATGTATACGCTTTGATCACCGGTCTCTGCCCAGCCATAGCCCAGATAGATGGGCCCGACGAACGAGTTCCATCCCAGCCATATGCCGCCGGCGGTGATGCCGTCCGCCAGGTTGATATCTTCCTCGTTTTGAAATACCTGACCATGCTGCAGCGTCAGGCCGAGGTAGGGCGAGGTGTTGAACAGGCTGGCGATTTTTCTCTGGTACGCAACCCGCAGCAGGTAGAGGTCCTGACCACTCAGTTCGTTCTCAATGAAGCCCGGCAGTTCGAACAGGCCGCCGAGCCTGAAATTGTTTTGAATCGGTGCGGCGCCCCTGAACGTGCTGTAATAGCGTCCGCCGAGCAAAAAAGTGTGTGAGCCAAACGTGGCGGCTCCGGTCAGGTCGACCTGGGCCTGGTCGAATTCGGTGTCGGCGCCCAGGGCGGTGCGCGAGCTCAGCCACTGCACGAAACCGTTGACACCGCGTGCGGGAAAAAAGGCGTCGTCCAGGGTGTCGATCCGAAAACGCATAAAAAATTCGCCCCCGTCCGCATCGCTGACGTTATCATCGGGCTGACCGATTTCGATTGAATTATTGCTGAAAAACCGGTTGAGTCCGGCGCGAAGATCTCCCCAGTTTCCAAACTCACGCCCGACGGCACCGGTGGCGCCAAATTTCTTGGCGCGGACTTGTGAAATTTTGTTGCCATCCAGAAATATGTTGAATCGTTCATTGGACAATGCAACCGATCCATTAACGTAATAAGGCGAGCCGATCCCGAGCGGTTGGTTCAGTTCGGTCTCAACGCCGGGTTCTTCACCCAGCTGCAGAATTGATCGCCACTCCCCGTTCCAAATGTTCAACGGTGTGATGGTATAGCCAAGCGTCAGGCCCAGGTTATTGTTGTCGAAGAGATCGCTGGAGTAGCGCAGTCCGAACTGCAGGTAGTTGGGGCCCCATGGCTTCTGTTGCGCGTTGACCACCAGGCCCGTCGCACCGTTTTCCTCGACCACGTTGTAATTGATTGTCTGAAAGATCTCCAGACCATAGAGCAGACCGATGTCCTCCTCGAGCTGCTCGAAGTCCAATCTTTCCCCGAGCTTCTGGCGAAGTTTAGACAGTAGATAGGCTTCTGAAAGCGCAGAGTCGTTCTCGATAGTGATAAAGGATACGACCGGGTATGCATTTTGCCTGATATCTCGGGCCACCTGATGTTGTCCATATTCGGACTGAGTCAGCGAAAGCGGCGCGAGTTTGTCCGCCACGGCCGTGGCGGCTTCGGCGCCGTTGGGGATAATCGAGACGCTATTTTTGAAGTCGGAGGCCGAAAACGCCGCCAGTTCGGGTGTAATCAGGATGTCCCGCTCGGTAAGCGTGGCGATCTGCGCGTCGGTCGTTCGGCGCACCAGGATGTTCGTCAGTTGCACGGTGACGCCGATGGCGCTCTCGAGTTCCTCCGCTCCCAGCAGCGGCGAGCCGATGTCCACCGCAATGACGATATCCGCCCCCATGCCCCGCGCCACATCGACGGGCAGGTTGTTAGAAATTCCGCCGTCGACGAGTATGTGGTCGTCGATATTTACCGTGGCGAATACCGTTGGCACCGACATGCTGGCCCGCACCGCGGTGGACAGACTGCCCGAATCCAGAACGACCGGCCTGCTCGTCGCGATATCGGTCGCGACGGCGCGGAAGGGGGTCGGCAGTTGATTGAAATTCTGCACGTCGGCTACCGGGACGAACAGTTTGTCGAGCAGCAGCTGGAGTTTTTGTCCCTGAACGACTCCGCTGGGGAGTTTGAGCTTTCCGCCACTCAGGCCGATCTCATTGTTGATCTGAAAGATGCGATCGTCGAACTTACGCCGTATCGACCTGTCCTTGCGTGGCGGCTGGTCATTGAAGATATCGTCCCAGTTAGTATCGACCATCGTCTTTTCTATCTCGGCCGTGCTCATACCTGACGCATATGCGGCGCCGATAATTGCGCCGATGCTGGTTCCGGCAATATAGTCGATCGGCACCTTCAATCTTTCCAGCTCCCGCAGCACGCCAATGTGGGCAGCACCGCGGGCACCGCCCCCGCTCAGGGCGAGGCCGATTTTCAAACGTTCTTCACCTTTTGCGGGCAAAGCCGTCGCCAGCGTGAGCGAAAGACACAGGATCAGGTATCGAAACATCGTCTCTGCATCATGAGGGTTATCTTTGACATCGTCCTACAGCGTCGGCAGCGCAACGGGAGTCATCCATCGACGGCACCGGCGGTGTCGGGGAACAGTCTTTGGTGGGTCTGCCGCGGTGTCAGAGCGATCGGGTGATCGCGGGAACCATCGCGGACTGCGATTGCAGGAATTCAAGCCTGACGGAGTGGATCTCAGCGGGTTAAGGGGTCGGGGCGCGGGTTTGTCAGCCGATCAGCTGGTAGTTTCCAGATTATTGTTTTTCTCTTTCAGTTCGTTGATCAGGGCATCCAGGCCCCTCGATTGGACGGCCTGCCCGTAAGATGATCGATACGTGGTGACCAGGCTGATGCCGTCGATCTTGACATCGTAGATCTTCCAGTCGCCGTCCTCGGTGAGTATGAACGAGTAGTGGACGGGCACCGCGGGCGCACTCGGCAGGATCACCGTCGTTTCCACTCTCGCCCTTTGGTCTCCATCCTTCATTCGCATTGGTTTTATCTCCATCCTTTCCTTTCCAGTGTACTCGAACAGCGCGGTAGCGTAGGTTCGGATCATAAGCTTCTTGAATTCTTCCGCGAACTCGCTTCGCTGTACGTCGTTTGCGTCCCGCCAGTGCTTTCCCAATACCAGTCGCGCGATCATCTGGATCTCGAAGTGGGGCACGACGACATTCTCTACCATCTCGAAGAGCTTCAGTTTATCCTTTTCCAACTCCGGACGTTGCGCTTGGAGTTGGTCGATTAATTCAGTGATCGTCGTTTCCACAAGGACATCCGGCGTGACGCTGGCATATCCGGCTTGAGGTACGGCAAACAATAGAATCGTGATCAATGCAGATCGAACGTGCCACATTACGAAGAGCTCCATCTTTTTAAAACAACCTCCATCTTTTTAAAACAACAAAGAGTCATGACAAGGGTATGGTACGGATGTATTGGTGCCTCAAGGCGCATTGTAAATTAATGAGCTGCAAAAATCCGGGTTTTTGTATTGAAGTTATATGTAAAAACAATAAGATAGCCAACTCATCGACGCGCTGACGCGGTGCAGCGGCGCAAAATGTATACCTCAACACAAGGCGGTCGGAACATGGAAACCATAAGCTTGCAAAAATGCTTCGGTGGTAAACAGGGTGTGTACCGGCATCGATCCGAAACTACCGGTACGGAAATGCGCTTCGCCCTGTATCTGCCCCCGGCATCCGCTGAACGGCCGCTTCCTTTGTTGTGGTACCTGTCAGGGCTTACCTGTACCGAAGAAAATTTTACGGTGAAAGCCGGCGCCCAGCGGTTTGCCGCAGAACACGGCCTGGCGCTGATTGCACCGGATACCAGCCCGCGCGGGTCCAATGTGCCTAGAGAAGACGAAGACTATGACTTTGGTACAGGCGCCGGATTCTATCTTGATGCCGTTGAGGCGCCGTGGTGCGAACACTACAGAATGTACAGCTATGTAGCCGTCGAGTTGCCTGAACTGATTTTCGGTGAGTTTCCGCTAGACCCGGCCCGACAGGGAATAACGGGTCATTCGATGGGAGGACACGGTGCGCTAACCTTGGCCCTGAAGCATCCGGAAACATATCGGTCAGTATCGTCGTTTTCGCCGATATGCGCGCCGTCCCGGGTGCCATGGGGCCGTAAAGCGTTCGAGGGTTATCTCGGTATGGATGAAGATGCATGGCGGGCATATGATGCCGTGGAGCTGGTCCGGAACGGACACAAGACCAGCAAGATACTGATTGATCAGGGGGACGCCGACGAATTTTTGGACAGCCAGTTGCGACCGGACCTGTTTCAGGCGGCCTGCGACGAGAGCGGACAAGCAGTCGAAATCCGAATGCAACCCGGATACGACCACAGCTATTTCTTCATATCCACATTCATCGGAGACCATATCCACTTTCATGCACAATCACTGTCGGTGTGACACGGCGGAACCAGGCCGGAAACACCTGAAACAAACGGGAGATACGTATGACGAATAATTCCCCGTCCGGGGTGATCAAGCTGAATCCGTTCGACAACGTGGCGGTGTCGATCGCCGCGATGCAAAAGGGTGAGTGGCTGGCGATAGAGCACTTGATGTGCAATGACGATATTCCAATGGGCCATAAGATCGCTGTCGAGCATATCGGCAGGGGAAATGCGATTCGAAAATACAACCAGATCATAGGCATAGCCACGCGTGAGATCAGGCGTGGCGATCATGTTCACACCCACAACTGCGCGATGGAGGAGTTCGACCGGGACTACGCTTTTTGTGCGGATGCCGACCGTGCTGCAAGTGAGAAGACGGTTGAAAGCAGGACATTCCAGGGATTTACGAGGGAAAACGGCAAGGTCGGTACGCGCAACTACATTGGTCTGGTGACCTCTGTCAACTGCTCGGCCAGCGTGGCGCGATTCATTGCCGATGCCGTTGAAAAACGGGGCGTGCTGGCCAACTATCCGAATGTCGACGGCATCGTTCCCATCGTCCACGGTACGGGCTGCTGCATGGACGCATCGGGGGAAGCCTATGACACGCTCAGGCGGACTCTCTGGGGCTACGCTTCCCATCCCAACTTTGGCGCCATCCTGATGTTGGGACTGGGTTGCGAGGTGATGCAGATCCCGAAGTTCATGGAAGACTACAACGTCAACGCCTCAGATGCCTTTCGCGTCATGACCATTCAGGCTGGCGGTGGCACCAGAAAAACGGTCGACGCCGGAATAGGTGCGGTTGAGGAAATGCTGCCCGTTGCGAATTCCAGCAGGAGGCGGACGGTGCCGGTTTCCGAACTCACGCTGGCGCTGCAGTGCGGTGGTTCCGATGCCTACTCCGGCATCACCGCCAATCCCGCCCTCGGCCAGGCGGTGGATCGTCTGGTCGGGAATGGGGGGACGGCAATATTGTCGGAGACGCCGGAGATTTACGGTGCCGAACATCTGCTCACCCGCCGCGCCCTGAGCGAAGAGGTTGGTGAAAAGTTACTGCAGAGAATCCGCTGGTGGAAGGAATATACGAGCCGTAACGACATGGAAATGAACAACAATCCAACCCCAGGAAACAAGAACGGCGGGTTGACGACCATTCTGGAGAAATCCCTTGGAGCGGTTGCAAAAGGCGGTACATCAAACCTGGCAGATGTCTATCTTTACGGGGAGCCCGTTCGCAAAAAGGGCTTCGTATTCATGGACAGCCCCGGCTTCGACCCCTGCTCCATTACGGGACAGGTCGCTTCCGGGGCGAATGTGATTTGTTTTACCACCGGCCGCGGGTCCGTTTACGGTTTCAAACCCGTGCCCAGCATCAAACTTGCCACCAACACGCCCATGTACCGGCGCATGCAGGAGGATATGGACATAAACTGCGGCGACATTATCGATGGGAATACCAGTCTTCAACGAAAAGGCGAGGAGATCTTCGACTGCATCGTCAGGATCGCGTCCGGTGACCAATCGAAGAGCGAGGCGCTGGGATTCGGGGACAACGAATTCGTCCCCTGGCAGACGGGCGCGGTGATGTAGGGCCTTCGAATCTCGCAGCGTTTGCTTCCGGTTTCCAGGCTACCGACGCGGACCCAATAGAATGCCGCGACCTTTCCCGCCGTCTCTCGCAACCTTGATGAAATGAAGCGCAACGTGGCCATTCTGGCGATTTGCCAGGCGTTGATGATGTCGGGTAACTCTCTGCTCGTCACCGCGACGGCGCTGGTTGGCCTGCAGATCGCGCCGCAGCCGCAGTGGGCCACCATACCGTTTGCCCTGATGTTCGTGGGCGTCATCATCACCACCTACCCGGCATCCATGATGATGCAGAAGGTTGGCAGAAAAGCGGGTTTTACCCTGGGTGCGGTGCTGGGCGTGGGTGGTGGAGTGGTCAGTGCGTGGTCGATCATGCAGCAGTCTTTCATTGGTTTTTGCCTCGGCAGTATGCTGCTGGGCGCTTTCAACGCATTCGGTCAATACTATCGATTCGCCGCGGCCGAGGCCGCCAGCGACCGGCTTCGAAGCCGCGCCATCTCGTATGTTCTTGCCGGCGGTGTTCTCGCCGCCTTCGCGGGTCCCAATCTGGCAAAAACCACTCGCGAAACCTTTGGCGCCGAGTTTTCGGGAAACTATGCGTGCATTGCGCTGATTTATTGCTGCTCGCTGCTGCTGATTCAGGGCCTGCGGCTAAAAGAAGACGGAAGCGGCACCGCCGAGGCGCAATCCATTTCGCTGATGGATGTGTTGCGCAGACCGCACTTCGTGATCGCGGTGGCAAGCGGGATGGTCGGCTACGGTGTCATGAACCTGTTGATGACGGCAACGCCGATGGCCATGATCGGTTGCGGTTTCCACTTCGACCAGACCGCCAGCGTTATTCAGTGGCACGTTTTCGGCATGTTCGCCCCGGCTTTTTTTACCGGGCACCTGATAGAACGATTCGGTGCCTATCGCGTTATGATTGCGGGAACTATCGGCCTGCTGCTGAGCTGTTTGACCAATCTGGGCGGTGTCGCGTACTGGCAGTTCCTGACTTCCCTGGTCCTGCTGGGCATTGGCTGGAACTTCTGCTTCATCGGGGCGACCAGTCTGCTGACTCGCGACGCCGTCGCCAAGGGCAAGGTCCAGGGATTGAACGATCTACTGGTGTTTGTGACCGTGGCGATCACCGCTCTGATTTCCGGTCAGCTTCACCACTACCTAGGTTGGCAGGCAATTAGTCTTTACGTGATCCCGGTGATTCTGCTGGTGACGATCATCCTGTTCGTGTCCCTGGTCAGACAGAGACGTCTGGCTCAAGCCTGATTGCGTCGAATTCAAAAAAATATTGACCTTCTCTCGGGAATTTAATAATAATGAGAATCATTCTCATTAAGACTTGGGGTTCGGGGGTACAGAGTTCATGAAAAAAACATCGACATTAGGCATTGCGGGGGTATTGCTCTTTATTTCTACAGGTCTGAATGAAGCGTTCGCGGACGAGGTCAATCTCTATTCCGCCCGCAAAGAAGCCCTTATCAAGCCCCTTCTCGACAAATTCAGCGAGCAAACCGGAGTCACGGTCAACCTGGTTACGGCCGCGGCCGACGCGCTCCTCGCCCGTCTCAAGAGCGAGGGAAAACTCACGCCGGCAGACGTATTCATTACCGTGGACGCCGGTCGTCTCCACCGGGCCAAGAAGGCGGAGTTGTTTCAACCCATCGACTCGATGATTCTAAAATCAGCCATACCCGCGCAATACCGCGACCCGGACGGTGTCTGGTTTGGGTTGTCGCTCCGGGCACGGCCGATCATGTACGTCAAGGGCAAAGTCGATAGTGCAACCCTCACTCGTTACGAGGACCTGGCCGATGGCCTCTGGAAAGGCAGGATTTGCATCCGTTCCTCCGGCAACATCTACAACCAATCCCTCGTTGCGTCCATGATTGCGGCCAATGGCGAGGCAGATACAGAAAAATGGGCGGAGGGTCTGGTTGGTAATTTTGCAAGGTCCCCCGCGGGCGGCGATCGTGATCAGATCAAGGCCGCGGTCGCGGGGGAGTGTGATATCGCAATCGCCAACACGTACTACCTGGCGCGTATGTTGAACGACGGCAAAGACGATGCGCAAAGGATGGCGGCGGAAAAGATGGCAATCATCTGGCCCAACCAGGACGGTCGTGGGGCACATGTGAATGTCAGCGGCGCAGGTGTGATCAGGCATTCACGAAACAAAGAGAATGCGATCAGATTGCTCGAGTTCCTCGTTAGCGACGATTCTCAGAAGTGGTATGCTGAAGTGAATCACGAGTATCCGGTAAAGACGGGTGTGGAAATGAGCGAAACGCTCACGTCGTTTGGCGAGTTCAAGGCGGACACCGTCAACCTTGCGTCCCTCGGCGAATACAACGCGCCAGCGGTGAAACTTATGGATCGCGCCGGTTGGCGTTGATCGATATACCCTGAAGGTGGCAGGTGAAGGGGATTCTCCTTTGCGTCGTATACGGGCTGGTTCTGGTCCTGCTCCCCTCGTCGGTAAACGGGGAAGGACAGCCCTTTCCCGGGGCGCCAGATATCGAAAAGCCCTCCGCGCTGCTCACCGAAGGTATAAAAAATCCGGCGGATATCATAGCGTTCCAGGGCAGGTATGTCGCCACGGAATTGCTCACCAACCGGCTCGCGATCTTCGATTTTCCGGAATTCAAAGGATTCGAATATTTCGATCCAGCTCTGATAGGCGAATCCTTCCAATCGCCCCACTATATGGCCGTATCGCCGACCGGTGGTTTGCTGATCAGCAGCGGTTGGGGCTCGCGCATCGTCCAGATCGACAATCTAAAGGGCGAGGGCTGGGTGAGTTTTCCAGGCGTAGGGAAAAAATTCAGCGCCCCCCATGGCATATGCGTGGACAAGGACCGGTGGATCTATGTCGGGGATTCGCTCAACTCCAGGCTGGTGCGTTTTAGGAACATGTCGGGAGAGGGCTGGCAGGTTTTCAAGGACGTGGATCGCAAGATCAGTTACGTTCGAAAGCTGTTGTGCCGGGACGACGGAATATGGATCTCCAATTCTTATGAAGACCGCCCGGGCCTGAACCCTGGTACGGGATCGAACATTCTGAGGGTCACCGACTTCGAATCGGGAGTTGCGGAGGAGCTGTACACTATCGACCGGGCGAACATTACCGGTATTTTGCCGCTGAGCGGGGGCAGAATGCTGGTCGGCGTTTGGGGAACCCTGGGCAAAGTCGCAATGATCGACCTGGCTTCGCGTGAGTTATCCCTGATACCCAGGTTTCGGGACGGACTGGGGATACCTTATGGATTCTGGCTCAACGAGGTAGAGCAGGTTTTGTTCGTCACGCACACAGGTGCGCTGGACCCCGATGACGGGCGTACTGGCGCGATCTCGGTACATTCGCGGTAGATCAATAGCGCTAGCTTCGACAGCCGTTGATTTGCGGGGCTACCAGAGTTCCTGCAGGCTCCGGAAATCCTTTGCGAGTTTCTTTGACAGCGGGATTTCCTGGCGGTGCACGAACGCCTCGTGGTTGGTTTCGAATTCCTCGGGTACGTAACGGTAGTTCACCATCAGGCCGGCCGACTCTTGCAGTCCGTTTCGCGATACGTTTGCAAAGGTATTGATGCGTTCGAGCCGCGCGCCGTTGGACAGGTGAAAGTTGGCGACCGGATCATAGGCCCTGTTGTTCCAACGGGCGAGCGTCAGATAGGCCAGCGCCAGTTGCCTGAGTGGCCCATCCAGCAAGTCGCTGTTACGTATCGGATCCGTGAGCAAGACATCGACGGCTTCGCGAAGATCATCTTTTCCGGCCGAAGCGATGAGGTTCTGCGCATCCTCTTTGAGGATCGCCGATAGCCGCTCATTGGTGAATACCTTGTCATCGCGCAGTGCCCGTCGAAACAACGGCATGGGGGAAAGGGTCGAAAACAGTTTAAGACCCGGAAACTCCCTCGCCAGTTCGGTTGCAACCTGCTTGATCAGGAAGTTGCCGAAGGAAATTCCACGCAGACCCTCGAGACAGTTGTTGATGGAATAAAAGATGACGCTGTCGGCTTCATCCGGGTTCAATTTCGGGGCGTTGATGTCGAGCAAAGGCGCGATGGTCTCGGACATGCCGTTGACCAGCGCAGCCTCAACGAAGATCAGCGGTTCCTCCGGCAGCGCCGGATGAAAAAATGCGAAACAACGCCTGTCGGAGGCCAGTCTGCGCCGCAGATCGGCCCAGCTCTGGATTTCGTGAACGCTTTCGTAATTGATGAGTTTCTCGAGGATCGTCGCGGAGGTTCGCCAGTCGATCCTTTTAAGCTGCAGAAACCCGCGATTGAACCAGGACGAGAGCAAATGCTTCAGGTCCACGTCTACTGGTTTGAATCTGGGGTTTTTTTTGAGTGTGCGCAACAGATCCGCGCGCATGCCCACGACCGCTTCGATCCCGTTCGGCGCTATGTTGATGCGGCGGAAGAGCTTCTGGCGCGAGGGCTCCACGGCCTTGGCCAGGACAAGATAGTCGTCTACTTTTCGTGATGCCTTGAAAGAGTCCGCCGCGGCAATGATCGCTTCCTCGTCGGGCCCGAACACATAGTTCAGCATATCGAAAAAATCGACGCGTTCCTCATCATTCATCTTTGAGTAAGTCTGTACGACTTCGCGTGCCAGGGCCGTGCCGGACGCCTCCCCCTTTTCGGACAGCAGCGCACGACAGAGCTTCTCGACTTCCGCAGTCGATTTGTCGCTGGCCCGCAGGCGCAGCAGCTCGCGGCCCCGGTCGGCCACCGAATCAAAGACCTGCTCGAGCCAGAGTGATTTCATCGTCGTCCCTGCCGCAACCAGGGAAAGCATGTGCGGATCAATATGTCGGCAAGGACTTTTCTCATACACGAAGTATAGTCCCGGCGCCTTGCCTTTGGCAGCGTGACAGCCAATGTATAATGGACTTTCACTAGAAAGCGGAGAATATCCATGGCAAACAGGGCAGCCGGTAGGGAAGTGGATCAGACCGAAATCAAGCAGTTAGACACCCAGTACTGGGTGCACCCCTGGGAGGAGCTGGAAACCGTCGGCGCCCAGAACCGGACCATTGCCGGACGCGGAGAAGGCATATACCTGTATAACGAAAGCGGGGAAAAACTGATCGATGGCCCCGGTGGCATGTGGTGTGCCCAGATTGGGTACGGCCGGCGGGAAATGGCAGAGGCCATCGCCGAGCAGGTCGTAAAGATGCCTTACAACTCGCCGTGGAGTTCCACCAGTAAGCCCGCGGCGGTGCTGGCCGAGAAAATCGCGCACCTCGCCCCCGCGGATCTGAACCACGTATTTTTCACCACCGGGGGCTCCACCGCCGTCGACACCGCGTTGCGGTTTAGCCAGTTTTATAACAATGTACTGGGACGGCCGCAGAAGAAAAAGATCATCTCCCGAGAAAGGGCCTATCACGGCAGCACCTACCTGGCGGCATCTTGCAGCGGCAAGGAGCGCGACAAGACTTTCATGGACACCGATACGGAGAACGTGCATTTTCTGCCGTCGGTGAACTATTACCATTTCGGGGAAGGCTTGACCGAGGAAGCATTTTGCCGGGCCAAAGTGGACGATCTGGAGCAAAAAATTCTGCAGCTGGGCCCGGATCATGTCGCTGCGTTCATCGCGGAGCCGGTGCTGGCGTCAGGCGGCGTTATCGTGCCGCCGCCGGGCTATCACAGGAAGTGCCTGGAGGTCTGCCGCAAGTACGACGTGTTGTACATTTCCGACGAGGTTGTCACCGGCTTCGGCAGGCTCGGACACTGGTTTGCCTCGAAGGATGTATTCGACATCGAACCCGACATCATCACCACGGCCAAGGGGCTGACCTCGGGATATCTTCCGCTCGGTGCCTGCATTATCTCGGACCGGATCTTTGCGCAGGTTTCCGGGGAGCGGGGCCGGGGCGTGGTTTTCTCCAACGGCTACACCTACTCGGGGCACCCGGTAAGCTGCGCCGCGGCATTGAAGAACATCGAGATCTTCGAGCGGGAGCATATCCTGGAGCACGTCCGCGATGTTGCTCCCTACTTTCAGAAAAGGATCCGCGAGTTGAGCGCTATCCCTCTCGTCGGCGAGGTGCGCGGCGTCGGTCTGATCGGCTGCGTCGAGTGTGTCGGTGATGAACCCCAGGAATCGCTCGCCTTCCACAAGGCCATCGGCACCCGCATCGATGAGCACTGCCAGAAATTGGGGTTGATCCTGCGTCCGTTGATCAACATGTGCGTTTTCTCGCCGCCGCTGATCATCACGCGGTCGCAGATCGACGACATGGTCGGGATCCTCGACCGCGGCATTCGCCTGACCATGAAAGACATCGAGCGTGAAGGAATCTGGAAGCCGGGTCAGGACTCCGCTGAGCGCGCGGTTTCCTGATCCAGCTGGGAGTCAATCTGAGATAAAAGCTGCTGAGGAGTAAAGACGTTGCCGGATGACCGCTACTCGATCCTGTTCGAACCGGTAAGGATTGGGCCGAAGACCGCCAAAAACCGATTTTACCAGGTGCCGCACTGCAACGGCGCCGGTTTCCGCTGGCCCCGGACCATGGCCCACCTGCGGGGTATGAAGGCCGAAGGCGGTTGGAGCGTCGTGTGCACCGAAGAGTGCGAGATTCACCCGTCCAGTGATCTGTCCGGTTTCGTGGAGATGCGCCTTTGGGATGACAGCGACATCCCCACGCACCGATTGATGACGCAAAAGGTTCACGACCATGGTGCGCTGGCCGGCGTCCAACTGGTTCACAACGGGTTCCACGGTACCAACCGCTATACCCGAACACCGACGCTGTCTCCATCCGGTGGCGCGGGTGATCAAATCGACCAAATCCAGTCCGTCGCGATGTCCAAACGCGACATCAGGGAAATGCGGGGGTGGTTCCGGCAGGCGGCGCTGCGGGCCAGGGAGGCGGCATATGACATCGTCTACGTTTACGCGGCGCACGACATGACGGTGTTGATGCACTTTTTACAATCCCGGTATAACCAGCGTACGGACGAATACGGCGGCAGCCTGGAGAACCGCGCACGGCTGCTTCGAGAGGTGCTGGAGGAAACCAAAGACGCTGTCGGCGACACCTGTGCGGTGGCCATCCGCTTCGCGGTGGACGAATCGGCGGACAGTGATCTTCGCTTCGACCGGGAGGGACGGGAAGTGGTCGAGATGCTGGCGGACCTGCCGGATCTGTGGGACGTGAATATTTCCGGGTGGGCGAATGATTCGCTCACGTCTCGCTTCGGTGAATCCGGGCACCAGGAAAAATACATTTCCTTCGTCAAACAGGTCACCAGCAAACCGGTGGTCGGTGTCGGCCGCTTCACTTCTCCGGATGCCATGGTGTCCCAGATACAACGGGGCGTACTGGATTTCATCGGCGCCGCGCGCCCGTCAATCGCGGACCCGTTCCTGCCCCGAAAAATCGAGCAAGGCCGGATCGAAGAGATCCGGGAATGCATCGGCTGCAATATCTGCACTACCGGGGATCATTTCGCCGTTCCTATCCGTTGTACACAAAATCCCACCATGGGGGAGGAATGGCGTAAAGGCTGGCACCCGGAAAACATCGGGCCGGCCGGTTCGTCGGACAGGGTGCTGGTCGTGGGCGGCGGGCCCGCCGGCCTCGAGTGCACGCTTGCCTTGTCCAAACGGGGCTACGACGTGGCGCTGGCGGAAAAAGAATCAGAGCTGGGTGGTCGCGTCCTGCTCGAATCGACCCTGCCCGGCCTATCCGAGTGGAAACGAGTCATCGACCACCGCACCTATATGATCGGGCAGAAATCCAATGTGGAGTCCTACCTGGAGAACGAGCTCGACTCAAGGGACATTCTCGAATTCGGTTTCGAGCATGTGGTGGTGGCCACGGGTTCGACCTGGCGCACCGACTGCGTGGGTCGCAATGTCCGCCATCCGGTCCCGTGCGAACCCGGTGCGAATATTATTTCCGTCAACGACATGCTGCGGGGCCAAAGCACAGGGGGTAAAGTTGTCGTGTATGACGACGACTACTACTACATGGCCAACGTCCTCGCCGAGAAGCTTTGCCAGGAAGGATGCGAGGTGGTCTACGTTACGCCGGCGGGGGAGGTGGCGCCTTTTACGCTTGCGACTCTGGAGCAGCATCGCGTTCATGGTCGTCTACTGGAACTGGGTGTTGAAATTATATGTGGACACACCGTGTCGGCGGTCGGCAAGTCCGCCGTCACGTTGAGCTGTGTTTATACCGAAAGTTCACGGCCGCTCGAGTGCGATGCGCTGCTCCCCGTCACTTCCAGACTGCCGCTCCAGAATATATACACGGCGCTCGACGCGACCGATGATCTGGCGGGGTACGGCATCAAATCGATACAGGTCGTCGGAGATTGCCATGCGCCGGGAACGATTGCCACCGCGGTATACTCCGGTCATCAGTACGCACGGCAACTCGACAATTCGGTTGACCTGCGTTACGGGTTCCCGAGAGAAGACCATCAGCCCGTGGTGTCTTAGAAAATGAATCGCATCGAATTGGATCGCTCGGATGACCTGTCCGGGTTGATCTCGACGTATCGCCCCGGTTTTTCACTGGATGCCAGGTTTTACTCATCAGATGCGGTCTATCAAAGGGATCTGGACGTCGTTTTTTGCCGAAACTGGATATACGCGGGGCATATCAGTCAGCTGCCCAAGCCCGGCTGCTTCTTTTTGATGGAACCGGGTGAAGAGTCCATTATTGTCGTTCGCGACGGCGCGCGCAGCGTACGGGCATTTGCAAACGTTTGCAGGCATCGCGGCTGCCGCATTTGTACTGCTGAGGCGGGGGAAGTGAAGGCGTTTGTCTGCCCCTACCATGCCTGGGCTTACGAGCTGAATGGGAGGTTGAGATCGAAGCGCGCCATGCCGAAGGATTTTGATCGATCGAAATATGGCTTGAAGCCGGTGCGGTGCGAGATATTTCACGGGCTGGTGTTTATCAACCTCGATGACGGTGCGCCGGGCTTGATCGACGCTATCGACGAAATGAATTCGAGTTTTGAACCGTACCAGCTCGAAAACACGAGGGTGGCTTGCCGTGAAACCTATACCGTGGATGCAAACTGGAAGCTCGCGGTGGAGAATTTCATGGAATGCTACCACTGCGCACCGGCACACGCGGAGTATTCCCGCTGCCACACGCTGAAATCGCCAAAAGACAACGAGGCACTTCGGCCGGCCATGCTCGAGGAGGCCGGAAGGCTGGGATACTCAACGACCGCCATCGACCGGTCGCTGCCCACGGATACAGGCCTGGTCCAATACTACTATGCGCGAAACGCGTTGTACGAACCGTTCGTCACGGGCAGCAAGGACGGCAGTGCCGTCGCGCCGCTGCTGGGCAGGGTCAAGGAGTACGGCGGCGGTGTCGCGGATATTCAAATCGGCCCGGTTTCCTTCGGTATTTTGTATCCGGATCACGCGGTGCTGTATAGGTTCGTGCCTCGCGGGGTTCAGTGTACGGACATGGATATCATCTGGCTGGTCAACCAGGATGCGGAACAAGGCAAGGACTACGATCTGGACGAGCTGACATGGATGTGGCGCGTCACCAGCGAAGCCGACAAGAAAATTATTCTTTACAATCAGAAAGGTATCAATTCGAGATACTATGAACCCGGCCCGCTGTCCGAAATGGAAGCCTTTACGTCCGGCTTCATCCGCTGGTACCTGGCGCAGATCGAGTGAGACATGGCCTCGAAAAGGATGAACAAGGATTACCTTCCCCGGTCGCCGAAATATTCGAAGTCATGCACGGCGTCTACCATGATCTCGGATATGATCCGGCATACGAGCCGGTCGGCTGATCGTGTTGCCGGCCTGGCTGGGGCACACTGTGCAGCCGAACCTCAGCGAGGAAGCGGGCTCGGCCGGAGACAGAATCAGCGTCAGCTTCAACTTTTACCCGAGGCGCCGGGATGCCGCCGTGCCGAACCCGAACAGAAAAGAGCTCGTGCGCAGCGACCTCGATGAAGGCTCGGGTTCGGAAACATCCATGGACAGAGCCATCGATGACCAGTGACGTGAGCGCCCTGCTGTTCGATGTTTTCGGAACCTGCGTCGACTGGCGTTCGAGTGTTGTCCGTGAAGGCGAACTCCTCAATCGCGACAGGCGGCTGGAGATCGATTGGGCGGCTCTTGCCGATGCATGGCGCGCGATGTATCAGCCGTCCATGGAGCAGGTGCGAAGCGGCGAGAGGCCGTGGACCATCCTGGATGTTCTGCACCGGGAAAGCCTGGATAAGCTGTCGGAACAGTTTGGTCTGGGAGCTCTGGATAAGGCTGATCTCGATCATCTGAATCGGGCCTGGCACCGACTGGATCCCTGGCCGGATACGGTGGAAGGGCTGCGAATGCTGAAGAAAAAATTCGTCATCGCGCCTCTGTCGAACGGGAATGTGGCACTGCTGGTCAATATGGCGAAACGGGCGGGTTTACCGTGGGATGTGATTCTCGGCGCCGAGGTCGCCGGGCATTACAAACCGCAGCCGGAAGCCTATCTGGCGGCGGCGCGTTTGCTGGGCCTTGATCCCCGCCAATGTATGATGGTCGCCGCACACAACAGCGATCTCGTAGCCGCCCGGGAATGCGGATTGAGGACGGCATTCGTGTGTCGACCCCGGGAACACGGCCCGTGTCAAGTCACCGATCTCGAGGCGGAGTCGAACTGGGACGTGGTGGTATCCAGTTTTGTGGAGTTGGCGGATGAGTTGTAAAGTTATCGCGGCGAGGGCGCCGCTCCTGCAAATAATGACTCAACGTTGCGCAATGGCGCTGATGGCGGGCGATGGGCCGTAGCGCGAGAGCCTTGCGGGATTGCAAAAGGCACGCACCGAGATTTGACCTGTCGTTTGAAAATGAAACCACTTCACATTAAAACCCCGTTGTTGAAGTCATACCCGATGAGCCGGGCACTCGATCGCGATGTATGGTTGAAGATGGACGCCCTGCAGCCGCCGGGGTCGTTCAAGATGCGGGGAATGGGATACAAGGCGGTCGGCGAGGTTGAAAAGGGCGCGCGAAAATTCATCAGTTCCTCCGGCGGCAACGCCGGACTCGCGGTCGCCTACGCCGGATTGCAGCTTGGAATCCCGGTGACGGTGTATGTTCCTGAAAACACCGGAAAGGGGGCGATCGACGGTCTGGCGCTGTTTGGCGCCGAGGTGGTCGTAACCGGCGAACACTGGGCGCAGGCGCACGAGCAGGCGCAGAAAGAACTCGTACACGCCGGTGCCGTATATTTTCATCCCTTCGACGACGAAGACGTCTGGGCCGGGCACGCAACGATGATCGACGAGGTCGTGGAGGACGGTCTCACCCCGGACACCGTGGTGTGTTCCGTGGGCGGCGGCGGTCTCCTGTGTGGCATAATTGACGGCCTGGAGAGAAACGGTCTGAAAGCGACTCGGGTGCTGGCCGTCGAAACGGAAGGTGCGGATTGCCTCTATCAGTCGAAGCTTTCCGGATCCAACGTGACTCTCCCAGCGATCACGTCTAAGGCGAAGTCCCTGGGGGCGCTGCGCGTATGCAACCGGGCCTATGAATGTCTCGCCGGTACCGCCGTCGATGTTTGTACCGTAACCGATGCTCAGGCCCAGGATGCCTGTGACCGGTTTGTCAAAGAACACCGCGTCAAGGTGGAACTGGCCTGCGGAGCGGCCCTCGCGGCCGTGAACCAAAACGAACATCCCTTCATCACCGATGCCGCAGCCGTTCTGGTCATCGTGTGTGGCGGGGTGAGTCCGTGATCACATTACATTCCGATGATTGACACTGCAGCGACGGAACAGCGACTGCTTCACATATCATGTTGTCCGATGCTGAATTGAAGTACATCGATTGGCGTACCGGCTTGATCCGGATCTGGCGGTATTGGTGATGCTGCTGGTCATGTTCGTCATGCTGGCGCTGTTTGTATTCGTGTACGCCGCGTTTGCCAATGAGCGCAAGCTGCTTGCTATCATCCAGAAACCTCGAGACAACAAAGACCACGGTCGATGAGCGAGTTCGTGGAATATTTGAAGGAAGTGTTCGAGCGATTCGGTCCCGTTCAACCCAAAAGGATGTTCGGCGGCCATGGATTATTCCATGATGGTCTTATGTTTGGCCTGGTCGCGGATGACACTCTTTACCTCAAGGCCGACGATGCCACCGCCACTCATTTCCAGGACCGAGGACTGCCGCGATTCGAGTACCAAAAGGCCGGCAGGAAAGTGAAAATGTCCTATTACCTGGCGCCTGAAGATATATTCGACGATCCCGAGGTGGCCGAAACATGGGCGCGGCGTGCATTCGAGGCGGCGCTCAGGGCCGACCGGAAACCGGCGGGAAAGCGGAAGCGTCGTACCCGGCCAACATGACCTGTCGAAGACACCTGCAGACTAGCCCGCATTTCTCACCAGGATAGGCGTTTCCAAGACACACTGTGTTTTGGACAAATCCATAGACCTCAATGTTTGCCATGCTTCACGAGATTCTATAGCCGCCTGGTGAGAAATGCGGGCTAGACCATGATGGAAAAGCCCGGCACCGCGGCACGTGAAGTAGACTCGCCGGCGGCCCGCGGCGGAGTCAATCAGCCGCTGCGGTAGGCGGCGATATCGACCTCGTCGATCTGCTCGGGATCGAGAAACTCTTTTGCATAGGCCAAAAACACCCCCGACTCCAGGAAGAGGTCGAAGAGTTCCGGATCGATATGATTGTCATTCTTCATATGGGACATGATACGGATAGCCTCGCTGAGTTTTTTCGGGCTTTTGTAAGGCCGATCGCTGGCGGTCAGTGCCTCGAAAATGTCCGCGATAGCCATCATACGCGCGGTCAGGGGCATGTCGTCGCGCCTCAGCCCCTTCGGGTAACCGGTGCCGTCCATTTTTTCGTGATGGCCGCCCGCTATTCCCGGAACGTCGCGCAGGTGACGGGGGAACGGCAATTCCTCCAGCATCAGTATGGTCTGGACGATATGATCGTTGATCCTGAAACGTTCTTCGGAGCTCAGCGTGCCGCGCTCGATCGACAGATTGTAGAGTTCTCCACGATTGTAGGCATACTCGGGCATCTCGATATGAAATCCGCGGTCAGCCAAGTCCGGGTTTTCACCGCTGTCGTCACGTTCCACGAGATGCTCCGGCTTGTCATCGAGCAGCTTTTCCGTCACCGGCAGCTCCGCTGCGGGTGACCGCTGCTTGCGATTGCGCTCCTCCCAGGATATGCCAATGCGGTCGTCCAGAGTGCGCTGCCATGTGCGGGCCGCGATAGCGCGAAGGCGCTCCACGCGCTGAGGGGCCGTGTCCTCGACGCCCTGGTTGCACTCGGCAACGAAAATGAATTCCTCGTTCAGCGTTTGCAGCTCCACCGACAGCTCTCGCAGCGCGGATTCGCGATCTCCCCCTTCGGCGATCGTCCGCCAGCAGCGCACTTCGGCATCACGCTTCAGCACCTCGAATCGCATACGCACCTCGTGGATACGGTCGTAGATCGTCTCCAGCTTGGTCGATTTATCCACGACATACTCGGGCGTTGTGACCTTGCCGCAGTCATGCAGCCAACTCGCGATGTGGAGCGCTTCCCATTCCTCGTCATTGAGTTGAAATTCGGCATACGGCGTCGAGTCGCTGTCGTTGGCCGCGCGCGCGAGCATCTTGGTCAGGGCCGGTACGCGCTGGCAGTGACCGCCGGTGTAGGGAGATTTGGCATCGATGGCGCCCGCGATCAGGCGGATGAATGCGTCCAGCAGATCTTTTTCCATTTTCAGCAGCCGCTGGCTCTCGATCGAGACGGCGGCGAATCCCGACAACGCAACAATGAAGCTGAGACGTTCCTGTTCATTGGCGTCACTCTCCCGGTTGTCAACGACCGGATCCACCAGGCACAAGGCCCCCATGAAAAGATTCTTTCGGTCGCGCAGCGGTACCACCGTAAAACTGAGCTCGGCAGCGTCGAATGCCTCGAAGAACGGGGCCAATAAATCACCGCCGGGGGGCTGCTGGTCCGGCCGGCTCAAATGGAACAGCCGCACCTCTTTGCCGGCCAGGGCGGCGGCGAGTTCACCGTCTTCGGGATGTGGTGGCAGAGCAACCGGAAGTGGTTCAAGAATCCTCGATGTTACGTCATCCGCCAGACGAGCCGAAGCGGGTTCGAGCGCGCTGTCGTCTTCGTTCAACAGGTAGATCACGCCGGCCCGGTCGCCGCACACCTGCATGGTTTCCGCCAGCACCCGATTCAGTAGTAACGAATAGGCTTGTTCCCTGCTGAGCGAGGCGATCATTACGATGAATCTATCGATGGTATTCTTCATCGTATTCATGGACGTGGCGAGGTCGTTTATCTCCCTGACCCGGGAATCGGTGTGCACGTCTTCCTGAAAATCGAAACGGCGGATGCGCTCGGTTTCGCTGACGAGTTGATTCAGCGGCCTGGCAATCAGATTTGCCATTATCCAAGCGATCGGGATGAGCGCTACTACCAGAATAATCGTGATCATCGTTGAACGGCGCAGCAGAAGATTGGCCTCGCCCAGCAGCTCATCCTCGGGAACCAGCAGCACCAGTGTCCAGGGTTCGTCCGCACGGGTCGTAAACTCACGCAGGCGTGCGGTCCACCGGCGGTCCGCGAACGTGAATTCCAGCGATTCCGCACCGGGTTCGAGGAAACGGGTCATGGCGCCCAGGGGCGTATGGTCGAGCTCATCCGCCTGCAACAGCGCTTCTCCGCTTTCGTCACTGACGCTCATTCCGACCTGTGGATCGGAGTGCGCGACAATCCGCCCCTGGTGATCGATCAGCACCAGTTTCGACGATGGCGTAATCTCGAATCCCGTCAGCGTCTGCGACAGCTGGCCAAGCGTCACGTCCGCTGCCACCACCCCACCCCCCAGTTCGAATCGTCGCGAGATGGTTAGACCGGCCACATTGAGACCGTGAAACAAATAGGGTTCAGTGAGGACCCGCTCTCCTTTCTCCGCAGCCATGAGGTACCATGGCCGCGTCCTGGCATCGAAATCGGAACCGTCGAGGCGGCGGCGTTCCAGTGCGACAAGGTCGGCGTCGAAGAACATGCGGACTCGCGTCTGTTCGCCCGTTGAATCGATTTCCCGGCTGGTCACCATATATGCCGCATCGGCGGGCGCGGAGTAATACTCCAGCTCGTCCGCCGTGCGCAATTGCCGGACGATAAAAAAATCGCCGTCGGCGTATCCGGCGTATATAGTCTCGAATTGCGGACTGCCCGCGAATCCCTCGACCATGAGAGGCAATGACTTCAATCGCTCATCGAAATTGCGGGCATCGGTCAGCCTCGATCTGGAGAGCAGATCGACGGTGGTGGCGGCCGGGCCGTAGGCCGCTCTTATCGACACGTCCAGGCTCTTCGCGACCTGATGGAGCATCTGGTCCGAAGCGCTCGTCAGTACATCGGTCGAACTGCGGTAACCCAACCAGGCCAGCACGCCGCCGATCAGCAGGAGTGCGCTGATCAGCAGTACCGCGACGTGAACACGCAGAGGTAGGGTGGCGCGTCGTGCCATCCGAATGTCGGGTATGTTCATGTTCTATTGATGTGTCCGGTTTGAGAAATGCGGGCTAGAGCCTTGGTAAACCAGTAAATCGGGTAACGGGGATGATTTTTTAAAATGCTTCGCCCACCCACCACAATGGCGATTGCTGAACCGGCTAGTGTATTCTGAACGAATTGCCTTTGTAACCGTATTTCCCACCAGCAAAGCTTAAAAAACCGGGAGTTCTCTATGATTTGGTACCGGTGCCCCGCCATAGAATCATTTCGATTCATTCGCGTCGCTCTGACCGAGCACTGAACGGACGCTGCTAAAATTAATTGATCGGTATCTGCGTTTAGGATACTTTCGCGTTTTCAAACCGGAACCGTGAGTGAAGACAGTCGCCAAGCACACCTGCAAGCAGTTAATACCCTTACTTGTTTTAATCTTGTTCATTGGCTGCGATCAAGTCAGCGATCTAACCAGTGGAGGAGGCACCAAAGGTTCTTCATCCTCGCAGGTTGCCACGGGCAACATCTCCGCACGAAACGACGGTGAATCAGACAACGAAACCGATAGCGAAACGGACTCCGATGATTCTGAAAGTGGTGACGCTTCCGGGGGCTCGGAACCCAAAGACGATTCACCTCAGAAAACCTGGGACGAGGTGCTGGAGGAAGCCGGCGTTGAAGAAGATCCCGAACCAGAGGCCGAGGAACCATCCGACGGCAGGAATGTCGAGCAGTACGCCCGTCTGCCGCGCAACGTCACGTGGAAACCTGTTTCAGCTTCTTCCGGCGACAATCTGACCATCATCCTGTGGGGGCGCGGCGGCGGAGAAAAGAACTACGAAGAGGGCAGCCTCAGAATCGAACACAACGATGGCGTGACGTATCCCAGAAGGTATGTCCGCAGGGACGATCCGAACAACGCGGAGCGGGCACCCAAGTTTCTCTTCGGTGTCCAGGGCGGTTGGTTCGAGGGAAAAGACCCCGTTTTATTCTGGAATCTGGGAGCCTACAGGATACTTCATCCCGAAAAGCGCCAGGGTAAGCATGAAGAATAGGATTGATTATCGGGCGCTTTCCAGTTCGCTGATCACGGCCGCCAGGAACCTGGCGGCTTCTCCCCCCGTTACCGCTCGATGGTCGAATGTCAGTGACAATGGCAGAATGCGATGGGAAACAATGCCACCGGAGGCTACCACGGGCCGCGACTCGATGCGCCCTGCTGCCAGTATTGCCACCGTCGGAGGCAGCACGACGGGCACTGCGTATCGCCCACCGATCATGCCGAAATTTGACAGGGTAATGGAGTAACCGGACATTTCCCGGGCCGGTATCGTGCGGTTGGCAACGTCGGCTTTGATCTTTTCCATCCCCGCGCTGAGGCTGGGCTCATCGCGATTGCCGACATCTCGAATGACCGGTGTAAACAGACCTTCTTCGGTATCCATCGCGACGGCGATGTCGATGCGCTCGAGCACGCGCCGTCCCATCGAGTGACCGTCGAACCAGGTATTCAGAGCGGGTTCCGCCCTGCAACCCGCAACCATCGCTTTGAGCAAGCTGACGGTTGTTTCGGTCCTCGATGGCCAGCTATCGACGTCGGCGTCGTCGAATATCGCGGCTGGAATCACCTCGGTGCCGGATTGCATCATCTTCGCCGCCATGACGCGGCGGACACCACGCAGCAGTTCAATCGGACCGAGCTCCTTGAACCGTTCCGCTACACGTCTGACGTCCTCCGCGGAAACGGTGCCGTCGGGTCCGGTGGGCGTGACGATGCCGAGATCGACTTCGAGTTTCCGGGC
The DNA here is from genome assembly GCA_024639325.1 of Gammaproteobacteria bacterium. Lineage (GTDB taxonomy): Bacteria > Pseudomonadota > Gammaproteobacteria > Arenicellales > JAANXG01 > JAHEKE01. Next base: position 9,700 of record JAHEIO010000037.1, on the reverse strand, counting down.
CAGTGCGCGTACGGACGGAGTGGCCTTGACGGCGGCCCCTCGGTGCCTGCGCTCCGCGGTGGCCGCCTCGTTCAGTTTTTGTTCACCGACCTCGATCTTCCCGACCACCGTGCCGCTGTCCTCTGCGGGATGGCGCTCGCCCTCTCCGAACTGGACGAGCGGTTGGCCGGTGGAGACGATATCACCCACTTCGGCAAAAACCTTCTGGATCCGGCTCGTCTGCGGGGAGGGTATTTCGACGATCGACTTGTCCGTTTCCACTGAGACCAGAGGATCGCCGCTCTCGACGCTATCGCCCGCTGCGGCATGCCATTCCACGATCTCGGCTTCCCGAAGGCCTTCACCCAGGTCGGGTAGGTTGAACACGGTCATGCAAACTCCATGACGGCATTCACGGCTTTGGTGATTCTGTCGATGGATGGCATATAGAGATGTTCGAGTCTGAACAGCGGCATGATGGTGTCATAGCCGGTTACACGCTTGACCGGGGCCAGCAGGCTCATCAAGCCGAGCTCGGCGACTCGCGCCGCGATTTCCGCACCCCAGCCACCGCTCAACGCAGCCTCGTGAACTATGACACACCGCCCGGTCTTGTTGACCGACTCGAGTATGGTTTTCACGTCCAGCGGTTTAAGCGTGGCGACATCGATGATCTCAGCCGAGATACCGCGCAGCGCAAGCTGGTCGGCCGCGGCAACCACATCGTGGATCATGGCGCCCCAGGAAACGATGCTCACGTCGTCTCCGGGGCGAAGTACGAAACAGACGTCCAGCGGCAGGGCCTCTCCATCGTCCGGTACCCGCTGTTTTACCAGGCGATAGATTCGCTTTGGCTCGAGGAAAACCACCGGGTCCGGATTTCGTATCGCGGCCAGCAACAGTCCATAGGCGCGCTCGGGAGAGGACGGGATGACGACCCGCAATCCCGGTATGTGGGCGAACAGGGCCTCGGTGCTTTCGCAGTGATGCTCGGGGGCTCCTATTCCGCCGCCAAAGGGCGCGCGCAACACCATCGGGCAGGTGAGTCGGCCACGGGTGCGGTTTCGAATTCTCGCCGCGTGATTGAGGAGCTGATCGATGGTCGGATAGGCGAAACCCATGAACTGGATTTCGGCAACGGGAATCAGTCCTTGCGCCGCCATGCCGATTGCGACGCCGCCGATCAGCGTTTCGGACAGAGGCGTGTCGAGAACCCTCTCTTCGCCAAATGATTCCTGCAGTCCGTTGGTTGCCCTGAATACGCCGCCATTCACTCCAACGTCTTCACCCAATAGCACGACGTTTTCGTTCTCTCTCATCGCATAAGCCAGCGCCTGGTTCACCGCATCGACCAGGGTGATCTCAGCCATGGTCTTGTTCTCCCTCGGCGGACGCCCGCTGGTCCAGCATCGATTGGGGCAGTTCGGAGAAAAGGTGGTCGAACATTGCGCTTGCCGGTTGGGGCGGCGTGGCAAGGTATTGTTCTATGGCGTCATTGACCTCCTGCTCGATCTCTGCGCTCATCGTTTCCTCGTCCGCTGCCGACAGCATTGCCTCGGTACCAGTCAGGTAGTCATGAAGCCGGCTTACGGGATCCCGCGCCCGCGCGGCATTGACTTCCGACGCGTCCCGGTATCGACTGGCGTCATCTGCCGTGGTGTGGTCTCCAAGGCGGTAGGTCAGCGCCTCGATCAGCCGGGGCCCCTCACCCGATCTTGCGTTTTCGATCGCAAACTCGGCCGCCGCGCGTACGGCAATCATGTCGTTGCCGTCGACCTGCTCGCTGGCAACACCGGCCGCGATAGCCTTTTGGGCCAGCGTTCGGGCCGCGGTCTGTCTGCCCAGTGGCACCGAAATCGCCCAGTGATTGTTGCAGACGACGAAGACTACCGGAACATGCCAGGCCCCTGCCGCATTCAGGGACTCATAGAAATCCCCCTTCGATGTTGCACCGTCTCCGAGAAAGCACACTGCGACCCGCGGCTGACGCCGTATCTTGAACGCATATGCGGCACCGGTGGCGTGACAGCAATGGCTGGCGACAGGTATACATGCTGGAAAATCTTGGCGCGGTACCCGGTAGTCGCTGCCGCGCTCATCCCCACCCCAATAGAGCAGCAGCTCGGTCATGGTGACGCCCCGCCAAAGCTGGGCGCTGAATTCCCGATAGGACGGCACCAGCAGGTCCTCTTCGCGCATAGCGCTCGCCACGCCGGCCCCGATCGCTTCCTGGCCCAGCGGCGACGCATAGGTGCCCAGTCTCCCGGTGCGCTGCAATTTCAGCGCGGCGGCATCGAATGCGCGCGTTTGAAGCATGGTGCGGTAGATGGGTATCAGTACGCCAGAATCGTCGGCCCAAGGGGGCAGGGGCGTGCATACGACTTTGCCGCCCGGTTCGATGAACCGACTGAAGCGCACATCGAATTGCGCCACGATCTCACCGTCCGGCCGCACATATCGTTCCACCATAAGGACAACCTCGGTATGCCCACGATTACGGGCTTTCGAGATCAGTATGCACATACGCGGAATGAATTCAATTGACGAAAATCAAACTCTGATCGTGTTGGCATTGATCTGTATCATCGGAATTCCGGGCCTTTTGTGGTCTATTTACGCCGTGTCGAATCGATTGTGGTGAACGGATGGAAAATCCTTTTCAATATGCTGACGACCTTGGACCGACCAAGATCATCCATGTATATGAACCCGCGCTCGGGCTCAAAGGCGTTCTGGTGGTGGATAACGTGGCGGCGGGACCCGCCATCGGCGGTTTGCGCATGGCGCCGGATGTTTCCACCGAGGAGTGCTTTCGCCTGGCTAGAGCCATGACGTTGAAGAACGCCGCCGCGGGACTGCCCCACGGCGGAGGCAAGTCGGTTATTTTCGGCGACCCGAAACTGCCCAGACGGGACAAGGAAGGTTTGATCAGGGCCTTCGCGTCTTCCTTGCGCAACACCAGTGAGTACATCTTCGGACCCGATATGGGCACCAACGAAGAAAGCATGGCCTGGGTGAGGGACGAGGTGGGGCGTTCGGTCGGACTGCCACGGGAGCTGGGTGGTATTCCGCTGGACGAGATCGGTGCCACCGGCTGGGGGCTTGTCCACGCCGCCGAGGTCGCCGCAAACCATTGCGGCCTCGATCTCGAAGGTGCGCGCGTGGTTGTGCAGGGATTCGGCGCGGTGGGGATGCACGCGGCAAGGTTTCTCGCAGATCGCGGCGCGGTACTGGTTGGTGCTTCCGATTCGCGAGGAGTGGTCAGCGATCCCGCCGGGCTGAACATCGACGGGCTGCGCGAATTGAAAAGCCAGGGCAAGAGTGTAGCCGAGTGCGAAGGGGGCAGGAAGGGCAACCTGGATACGATTCTCGACATCGATTGTGATATCTGGATCCCGGCGGCAAGACCCGATGTCCTGCGCGCGGACAATGTCTCGCGGCTCAGCACAAGGATAGTCGTACAGGGGGCCAACATTCCCGCGACGGAACAGGCCGAGACATACCTTCATGACAATGGTGTTGTCAATATACCGGATTTCATCGCCAACGCCGGCGGGGTAATCTGCGCCGCCATGGAGTATCAGGGATCGAATGAAGCGGCCGTGTTCGCGACGATCGAAGAGAAGATTCGGCGCAACACGCAGTTGGTCCTGCATGCGGCAGTTGGACAGAACGTTACACCTCGGCGGGCGGCGCTGGATCTTGCCCGGGCACGCGTCGAGAAAGCCATGGACTTTCGGCGTTGGACGGTATTTTCATCGGCACCGGGCTTTCTGTAATCTGGCCGCCGTACGCTCGCCAGGCAAATCATGAGTCGTGCAAGAAGTAGTTATTTCCACCGGGGTGGCAATGAACCACTGCTCGGCTCGACTATTCCGGAACATTTTTCCGCTATAGTCGGCAGGTTTCCGGAAAACGACGCGGTGGTTTCCCTGCCCCAGGGAAGGCGTCTCAACTATCGTGAGCTTGCAACGGCGGTCGACACGACGGCACGCGGTTTGCTCGGCATGGGATTCTCGCCCGGTGATCGCATAGGGATCTGGTCGACGAACAATATCGAATGGTTGGTGCTGCAGTTGGCCACGGCGCGCATGGGTGCCATCCTGGTCAATATCAACCCCGCGTACAGGGCAAAGGAACTCGCCTACGCGCTGGAGAATTCGGAGATTCAGGGCCTGTTCACGATCCCGTCGTTTCGAACGAGCGACTACGTCGCGCTGTTGACCGGGCTGATCGGCGAACTCGAGGACGCCGGGCCGGGTCTCATCAGCAGTCGGTCGTTTCCGTCCTTGCGCCGGATCGTCCTCTACGACCCGGTGAAACCGAAAAACACTCGAGCCGAACAACATGCGGGTTTCACGGTATGGTCGGATGTCCTGACGGCCGCTGCGGCCGTCACGCCTGAAATCCTCGACGAGACCACTGCCGGTCTCGACTTCGACGACCCGATCAACATCCAGTACACGTCAGGCACGACCGGATTTCCCAAGGCCGTGCTGCTGACTCACCACAATATCCTGAACAATGCCTGGTTCGCGGCGCGTGCACTGCATTTCGACGATACCGACCGGCTGGCCGTGGCGGTGCCTTTCTACCATTGTTTCGGCATGGTGCTGGCAAATCTGTTGTGTGCGTCGGTGGGTGCCTGCAACGTCATCCCCTGCGAGCATTTCGATCCGCTTCAGGTGCTCGAGGCCATCGATAACGAAAAGTGTACGGCGGTCCACGGCGTGCCCACCATGTTCATTGCCGAACTGGAGCACCCCCGTTTCAGGGAATTCGACCTGTCCAGCCTGCGCACCGGGATCATGGCGGGGGCGCCCTGTCCTCCCGCCTTGATGAACCAGGTCATCGAGGACATGCACTGTTCCGAGATCCTGATCGGCTATGGTGAGACTGAAGCGTCACCGCTGACACACCTAACCGAGCGTGACGACAGCCTGGAACGGCGGATCAATACCGTCGGCAGGAATCTGCCTCATCAAGAGGTGAAGATTGTCGACGTGCAAAGCCGGCAGATCGTGCCCCTTGGAGAGAAGGGAGAGATTTGCTTTCGCGGCTACCACGTCATGCAGGGGTACTTTGGCGACGATGAAGCCACGCACAAAGCCGTGGATGAGCACGGCTGGCTGGCATCGGGGGACCTGGGTTTGATGGATGCGGACGGGTACGTGCAGATTACGGGGCGCCTGAAAGAGATGATCATCCGGGGAGGTGAAAACATTTATCCACGGGAAATCGAGGATGTGCTTTACACGCATCCCGCCGTTGCCGGGGCCGCGGTTTTTGGCGTACCGGACCGATTCTTCGGCGAAGAAATCATGGCCTGGATCCTGCCGCGCGAAAACGAGACGGTCTCGGAAGCGGGCGTCCGGGAATTCCTCAAACCCAGGATCGCTCACTTCAAGATGCCGAAGTATATTTGGTTCGTCGAGGGTTTCCCGATGACGGTCACGGGCAAACTCCAAAAGTACCGCATGAGAGAAATCGCCGAGGAAAAATTGAACGGCTAATCCGGAATCGGCGCGAGGCGCGCCTCCTACAATATAGGAATCGCGCGAGGCGCATCTCCTACAATTTCAGAATCGGCGCGAGGCGCGCCTCCTACATGTCGATAAGCAGGTTAGGTGTAGGCGCGGCGCTTTACGATTCAATTCTGTAGCAGGAGACCGGGATGGCCTTCGGTTCACACGCCCATTGGCAATCGAGACGCCGTTGTGCTAGACAGTCAAAACGCTACCGAATTCGACTATGGCCAAATCAACCACGACTTACTGGAATCCTCTCGAGGTGGAGAGCGACAAGGCCTGGCAGCCGATCGCCGGTATGGAGGGGATTGCCGAAGAGCTTACCCTGAGCATCGATGAAGACACCGGTGAGTACACGCGTTTGACCCGCTTTCTTGCGGGTGCGGACACCACCGCTTTCGGCGGCAAGAGCCACGATTACCCTGAAGAAATCTTCATTGTGGCCGGCCGGGTTTTCGATGCCGCGTTCGATATGTGGCTCGAGCCCGGACACTATGCCAGCCGGCCGCCGGGAGAGATTCACGGACCTTTCCGAACGGACGAAGGATGCGTCGTGCTGGAAGTTTCTTTCCCGAAAAAGATCTAAAATTTGTCGCAATCCGGAGTTTCGAACCGGTATTCACAAACATGAGAGCGAAAATCAATGATTGACATGAACGAAGAAAAGCGAGCACGTGCTCAAGTCGTAGTTGCAGGAATAGGCCCCGGAGTGAGTGACAGGATTGGAGACATATGGTGGTCATTTCTAGTGCGCGGTATTTTTGCCTCTGTTCTAGGTATATTTGCGCTGTTCTGGCCGACACTCAGCCTGAGCGTTCTGGTAATAGGCATCGCTATTTTCTGTATTGTCGACGGGTTTGCCGGATTGGTCTTTGCATTCCGTGCTTCGGGGGGGCGTGAATACTTTGCCCAGGCGCTGGTCAGTCTGGGAATTGGCGCGGTGCTGCTTTTCTGGCCCGAGGGATCCTTGCGCGCGCTGCTCATTCTTTTCGGCGTATTGATTTTGTTCATGGGAGTAAGCTACATCATGGCCGCGCGGCAGTTGTCCGCTGCTGATCCGGACAGGGGTTTGATTATGGCCCTCGGTGGGATTGCGGTAATAGTCGGCGTGGTATTGATCCTGTGGCCGGGCAGCGGTGTCGTGGCCATCTCGTGGGTAATCGGCATCGCCGCGTTGTTGCTGGGTGTGCTGCTCATCTCTCTTGCAATGAGATTTAGAAAGCTCGATAAGCGCGTGGAATCACGCGTGTAACAATCCTGCCGTGAGTTCAGACAGACCGAAGTACGACTTCCTCGGCAAATCTGCGCTGGTCACCGGCGGCACGTCCGGCATGGGCCGGGCGATAGCCGAGAGCCTCGCGGCGGCGGGCGCGAACGTGACCATCACGGGGCGCGACAGGGTACGAGGGAAGGCCGTTCATGAGGTCATGGCCAGACACGGCAATGTTGCGGAATTTCTGCCAGGCGACATAACGAACCGGGGTTTTTGTGCAGACCTGGTTCAGCGCGCGGCCCGGACGATGGGCGGGGTCGATATTGTGGTCAATTCAGCGGGTGTCATTTATCACGCGAGCGTGGACGAGACCGACGACGCGCAGTGGTCCAACACCTTTGATGTCAACGTGAACGGGATGTTTTATATCTGCCGCGCCGCGATGCCGATACTGCGGAAACGGGGCGGCGGCGTCATCGTCAACATTGCATCGGACGCCGGGCTCAGCGGCAGCCGGCATCTCGTTGCCTATTGTGCAAGCAAAGGTGCGGTAATCCAGATGTCAAGAGCCATGGCCTTGGATCACGCGCGCGAAGGGGTACGGGTGGTGGCGTTGTGCCCAGGTGATGTCGACACCGCGATGCTTCGCGGGGAGTTCGACCAGCGCGGAATCGACGCGGAGACCGGGCTGAGGGAATCCGCCGAGGCCGTGCCGCTGAATCGCGTCTGTACGGTGGAAGAGGTAGCGGACCTGGCCCTGTTCGCCGCTTCGGACGCGGCCCGGTTCATGACCGGTTACCCGCTGGTCCTGGACGGCGGCAGCCGGGCATAGCAAGCGTCCTTCCGCAAACGACAGTGGACGTGATACCGTCGAAGGCCGGAACTCAGCGAGGCGCCGAATTTCCCGGTGCACGAATCTGGTGCCGTTCGATCCTGATGCGATCGGGGACACCGAGACGTACGAGGCGCCAATGCAGCCCGCCCCGGGCGTACACTCGGTAGTCTTTCCCGAAGTATGAGAAATGCGCGTGACAACTGCGACTCAAAAGCTCTACGATGCCGTAATCATTGGCGCCGGCCATAACGGACTGGTCAACGCCTGCTATTTGCAGCGCGCCGGACTCAATGTGCTGGTGGTCGAAAAGAACGACTGGATCGGCGGTGCCGCCGTGAGCCGGGAACTGACCCCCGGCGTACTCTATTCCAATTGCTCCTATGTCTGCAGCCTGTTCCGCCCGGAAATCATGCGCGATCTGGAACTGCCCCGCCACGGGCTGCAGGTCATTGCTTATGAAGGTGGCGCAGTGTTCACACGGGATGGAGATTTCCTTGCCTCCTACAGGAATCATCACTCGCACCGGCGCGAGTTTGCGCGACACAATGCACGGGATGGTGAAGCCTATGAACGCTACGCCCGCGATGTAACCAGGCAGTGCCGCTTCATCCAACCGCTGCTGATGCGAACGGCACCGGACCCCGCAAGTCTGAAACCCCGAGACCTGGGAGAGCTGCTCTATCTTGCCCGTAAATTCAATGATCTTTCGCCCAGACAAATGGCCGAGACGCTTCGCTTCTGGACCATGTCAATTTCGGATTTCCTCAACGAGTATTTCGAATCCGATGTGGTCAAGGCTTATCTCGCCCTTTCCGGCATCATCGGTACCGCCCTGGGCCCAATGTCACCGGGCACCGCTTACGTCCTGCTCCATCACTACATGGGCGAGGTGGACGGCTCGATCGGCGCATGGGGCTATGCCCGCGGCGGCATGGGTGCGGTTACGCAGGCGCTTGCGTCTTCATTTCGGGCATCCGGCGGCATTATTGTGACCGATGCCCCGGTGTCAAAAGTCCTGGTGCGGGGCGACCGAGCCGCCGGCGTGGCGCTCGAAAACGGCGACGAGTATCTGGCTCGGATCGTTGCCTCCAACGCCGATGTCAACCGAACTTTCCTGAAACTGGTCGATGAATCCGACCTGCCGGAATCGTTCGTCAGACAGGTGCGTAATTTCAAAATGCGCGGTTCTTCCGGAAAGGTAAACATCGCGCTCGACGGCCTGCCGGAATTTCCGGCGCTGCCCGCGAACAGCTCATGCATTCGCGGCGACCTGCATTTCACTGATTCCATCGAGCGAATGGAGCGGGCCTATGACGACTGGAAGGCCGGCCGCTGGTCCGCCGACCCCTTCCTCGACATGATGATTCCGACCACGATCGACCCGACCATGGCCTCACCGGGCAAACACTTCATGAGTTGTTTCGTGCAGTACTGTCCGCCAAAGGTGGAGGGTCGGGGCTGGACTTCGCAAGACCGTGAAGCCTTCGGCGAATCCGTAGTCAGTCAAATCGCGGACTATTCGCCGGGATTTCGCGATCGTATCATCCACATGGAAGTGCGTACGCCGCACGAACTCGAAGAAGAAGTCGGCCTGACGGAAGGCAATATCTTTCAGGGCGAACTCACTTTCGATCAGTTGCTCTTCAACCGGCCGATCCCCGGCTATGCGCAGTACCGCAGTCCGATCCGCGGACTCTACCTGTGCGGATCCTCCACGCATCCCGGCGGCGGGGTCATGGGCGCGCCCGGGCGCAACGCCGCGATCGAAATCCTGAAGGATGTCTCCCGAAAGACCAACCACGTGAGCGCCGCCCATGACGTCATATGATGCGCTGGTTATCGGGGCGGGGCACAACGGCATGACCGCCGCGGCCGTTCTTGCGAAAAGCGGACGCCGGGTAGCGGTGATCGAAGCCGCCGGCGAAACCGGAGGCATGGCGCGCACCATCGAACTGTCGCCCGGTTTCAAAGTATCGCAGGTGGCCCATCTGCTCAACCGGTTGAATGCTGAAGTCGTTGAAGCACTCGAACTGGAGAAACATGGCCTGACGCTCAAGAATTCCACGGTGCCGACGGTTTGTCTTTCCGAAACCGGCGAACACCTGATAATGAAGGGAGCCTACGGCGATGCTGCAGATGGATTGA
>JAHEIO010000036.1 GCA_024639325.1 Gammaproteobacteria bacterium | reverse complement strand
TGGCTACCGATCTACGCGCATCCGCATGCCTCGCGCTGGCGGGCCTGGTGGCGCGCGATGATACGATCATCGACCGTATCTACCACATAGATCGGGGTTACGAGTGCATAGAGGAGAAGCTTTCTCAGCTGGGCGCATACATACGCCGGGTGTCCGGTCATCATTTCGATGCTGTAAAGGAACACGTCAAACAAGCGGTCTAGCCCGCATCTCTCACCAGGCGGCTTTAACTTCTTGCTTAGGACGCACAATGCGAGGTTATTTGGTTTTTTCTGAAAGACAGTTTGTATCGGCACCGCCCATCCCGGCGCTGGCTTATCCAGGCCCCGCTGCACTTGGGCTTCATTCGATCCATGGCTGCGGCTATGCATCTCACCGGCTCGACGCATCCTAAGCGCCTCACCCCTTCGGGGCTACCGCGAAAAATCGCTCCTGGCGATTTTTTCAGCCCGGCGTTCATCGGCACCTGTCCTTGCGCCATCGCTCGGGATCCTGGTGAAAGATGCGGGCTAGCCGGCTTTTCCACATGAAAGAACTTGAGATCCGAACCCTCGAAAGTACCCACCCGGAATTCGATCGGGACCTCGACAGGCTGTTGGCAAGGCAGGGGGAGGAAATAACCGGTATTGACGAGGTTGCCGCAGGAATTATCAGCGACGTTCGGCAGCGGGGTGATGAGGCCGTCCTGGACCTGACCCGAAAATTCGACGGGATTGATGTGCATAGCGTTTCAGACCTTCGGCTGGATCGTCCTCGACTCGACGCATGTCTATGCGGTATAGACCCGGAACTGCGTCGAGCCCTCGATATCGCGGCCGGTCGCATCGAGGACTATCATCGCAGACAGCTTCAGGAATCCTGGGAATACCAGGAGCAGGACGGGACCCGGCTCGGTCAAAGGATCACACCGATCGATCGGGTCGGCATCTACGTGCCCGGCGGCACGGCCGCATACCCGTCGTCGGTTTTGATGAACGCCATTCCAGCAAGGATTGCCGGTGTGCCGGAAATAGTGATGACGGTTCCGACGCCCGGCAATGAGACCAACGATCTGGTGCTAGCTGCAGCGTCTCTGGCAGGCGTGGATCAGGTTTTCCGCGTCGGGGGCGCACAGGCTATCGCGGCACTCGCCTACGGCACCGGAACCATCCCGCGGGTCGACAAGATCGTCGGACCCGGCAATGCATATGTCGCCGCGGCCAAGCGGCTGGTGTTTGGGCAGGTGGGAATAGACATGATAGCCGGACCGTCGGAGGTGCTGGTGTTCGCCGACGAATCCGTAGACCCGGAGTGGGTTGCCATGGACCTGCTGGCGCAGGCCGAGCACGATGAATTCGCTCAATCGATCCTGGTCAGTACGAGCGGCCAGGTCCTTGCTGGTGTCGGGTCCGCTCTTCGCATGCTGCTTCCAACCCTGGAACGTGAAGATATTGCGCGTGCTGCGCTGATCGGTCAGGGTGCCTTGATCCGGGTACGGGATCAGGATGAGGCGTCCGATGTGATAAACAGGATTGCACCCGAGCATCTGGAACTGTTGATCGCGGAACCGGATGAGATACTGCGTTCGATAAGGCACGCCGGCGCAATTTTTGTGGGTCGCTATAGCGCCGAGGCGCTCGGTGACTACTGCGTCGGGCCGAACCACGTGCTGCCAACGTCCGGGACGGCGCGTTTCAGTTCTCCCCTGGGTGTTTATGATTTTCAGAAGCGCAGCAGCGTTATACGTTGCTCTGCCTCGAAGGCGGGAGAACTCGCCGTCACGGCCGCCTCCCTGGCGCGGGCTGAATCGCTGACCGCGCATGCGAGGTCAGCGGAATACCGAATACCGTGACGTTCGCCGCCAACAGCGTGCGGCCGGAGATCCGGGCGATGTCGGCCTATCACGTTCCGGACAGCACCGGCCTGATCAAGCTCGATGCCATGGAGAATCCTTATCCATGGCCCGATGGGATGGAAGAAGATTGGCTCGATTATCTGCGGGGCGTACCGCTTAACCGCTACCCGGATCCATCGGCGACGAGTCTTAAAAATTGCCTTCGAGGCAGCCTGGAAGCGGCCGGTGATAACGAGATACTGCTCGGCAACGGTTCGGACGAACTGATTCAGATCATTCAGCTCGGCGCAGTGGGCCGGGACGGGGTTATCGTCGCTCCCGTGCCGTCGTTCGTCATGTACGAAATGACCGCACGCTTCGTAGGTGCAAAATTTGTCGGCGTCCCGCTGTCACCGGATTTCGCAATAGACGAGGATGCAATGTTGCGGGCGATCAGGGATCATCGTCCATCCGTGGTGTTTCTTGCCTATCCCAACAATCCCACCGGTAATCTGTTCGACCGCGGCGCCATCGGCCGGATTATAAATGAAACCAAGGGGCTGGTGGTTGTTGACGAGGCCTATCACGCATTCGCGGGGACCAGCTTCGTCGATGAGCTCGCCGGCTACGACAATCTAATCGTGATGCGTACGCTGTCCAAGCTGGGCCTGGCGGGACTTCGCCTGGGTTATGTGATCGGGCCCGCGGAGCTGCTTGACGAATTCGAAAAAGTTCGCATGCCCTACAACATCAGCGCGCTGACGCAGCGCACGGCGGAATTCGCTCTGGGTCGGCTCGACGTATTCGAACACCAAGCGTCGCGAATCGTGGCGGAGCGGGACCGCGTTTACGCGCACCTGGATGCGCTGGAGGGGATCGCGCCGTATCCAAGCAAGACCAACTTCATACTGTTTCGAAGCAACCGCCTTGATGCGCCGGCCCTGTACGACCGGCTCGTCGAGCACGGTATACTCGTGAAGGGATTTGGCGACCACGGTTCCGGACTGGATCATTGCCTGAGGGTAACGGTCGGAACGCGGCGAGAGAACGACGTATTCATGGCGGCGCTGGCGGCGATCCTTTCGGGTCGCTGACCCCGGTCCTGCACCAGCAGGCGCCGGGACCCTGGTGAAAAATGCGGGCTAGGCCGCGGCTCCGCTGCCTGCCATACTGAAGCCGAGTTCTCCGAGTTCCCCCAGCAGTTTGTCTCGCACAGACTCGTCGAGCTCCATGAGCGGCGGTCGAACGCGCAGCCAGTCGGGCTCACGGTGGTGATCGGCCATGATGGTTTTTAGCGCCGGTATCATTGGATATGTCTGGATCACCTCACGGATCCGGGCGATCCTCACCTGCATTTCGTCCGCGCATGGTTCCTGCCAGTGTTCGATCAACGACCGGATCCCTGCCGGATTCACGTTTCCTGTCGCGGTAATGCAGCCGGCGCCGCCATGTCGAAGCCCTTCCAGAAGGAAAGATTCGGACCCAGGGAAGATCGAGAGGCCTGGGAATTCCTTTAATAGCGTCGTGGTATTCTGAAAGTCGCCACCGCTGTCCTTCAGGCCGACCACCGTGGTCGGGTAGGTCTTGACCAGGCGATCGACGAGGTTCACCGTCAACGCGACACCGGACATGGCGGGGATGTGGTAGAGATAGATTCTAAGACGGGCATCTCCCGTCCGTTCGATGACCTCGGAATAGAAAGAGAACAATCCTTCGTCACTTACCCCCTTGTAGTAGAATGGGGGCAGCAATAATGCTCCGGCACAACCTCGCTCCGTCGCGTGACGGGTCAACCGCGCGCTATCGGTCAATGCGCAGGTACCGGTCCCCGGCATGATTCGATCCGCCGGAATGCCGCTTTCAATCAATGCTTCGAGCAGTTCGATCCGCTCGTCGCAGCCTAGGGAGTTGGCTTCACTCGTCGTACCGAAAACAGCCAGTCCGTTCGCGCCCTGCTGCAACAACCAGCGGCAGTGCTTGACCATTGCATCCGTGGCGGGCCGCAGGTCCGGGAGAAATGGCGTAAGTGCGGGCACGAGGAGTCCGCGGAGTTCGTCACTGTTCATGTCTCGTCGACCTATGTTGTCCTGGGCGTGAGAAGAATGGGGATGATTTGACGCAGGATCAGGGGCATATATCCCTATAGTAAATCACTGAAGGTCAAGAGATGGAAATAAAGCAACCTTATCTGCCGTTTTTGGGCGATGCGCCGAATGATCTTGCCGCGAAAACCGCATTCGGGATTTACGACTCGAGACCCAGCGCATGCATTGGCCAGGTGCGGTCGCCATGCCAGATCGGGCATTGTGGGGTTAGCCCGTTACGTGTTCGATCTCCCGCAGCGCCACGGACAGCATAGCCAGGTTCAACTGCGCTGCATCCTTGATCTCGGAAATGGTTTTATTTACCCGTGATATCGCGGCATCGTGGTCCTGTTGCCATTTGGATAAGACTTCCTCTTGATCGACATCGGCGGTAGCGATGACTTCGGCTGTGATGAGTCTCTGATAGCGGAACAGATCGGAGTAAATGCCGTCCGCCGCCAGCCGCTGCCAGTAATCGCCTTCCAGCGACGAGACCTGTTCTCTCAACCAGAACAGATCCAGTTTTCGACCGATTTCGAAGTAGATGCGGCCGGCTTCCTGCACGTCGATGTTCGCATTGGTTGCGACTTCGACGATGTCGAGGCTGGAATAAAGCGCGCGCATCATGCCGCAACGAGTCGCCAGCCCGGCCTCCACGCCGGCTTCCACGAACTGACTGGCCATTTCTTCGATGGTGGCGCGGTGCTGCGGCGTGATGATCGAAAAAACATTCTCCATGATCGATTGAACGCCAGAGCGGTAGCGATCCACCAGGAACTGGATATCGATCGGTCGTGGTTGGTTCTGCAGCAGCCAAAGCGTGCCGCGCTCGATCAGCCGTCCGGCTTCGATGGTCATGCGTAACTGCAGGTCTGCCGGAATCTGGTTGTCGAGGGATTCGATCTTCCGGCGATAGGAAACGGTATCGAAGATTTCCTTGGCCGCTATGTGAGCCATCGTGATGTCGGGTGAGTTGAAATTGAACTGCTCCTTAAATCGCTGCAACATCGTGATGCCGGTGGCGTTGATCACGTTGTTGGTGAAATAGGTGGCGATGATTTCCCGCCGCAGCGGGTGCCGGCTCATGTGTGATTCATAGGGCTCCCGCAGCGGAGTCGGAAAATAGTATTTGAGCCGTGCTCCCAGGTAAGCGTCCTCGCACACCTGCGATGGCAGCAGCTCCTCGTAGAGCCGCATTTTGGCGTAGGAGTGCAGTACGGCGATTTCCGGCCGGGTCAGCCCCATTCCCTTGACGTGCCTGTCCGCGATCTCTTCATCGTCGGGCAGGTACTCGAGGGCCCGATTCAGCTTGCCCTGTCGCTCCAGGGCACGGATAAAGCGCACATGGGCCTCTAAATTCGCCGGCGCCTGTGCGTGGGTCAAGTTGATGGCCAGGGTCTGTCTGTAGTTATTTTCCAGGACCAGCTCGGCGACTTCGTCCGTCATCTTCTCCAGGAGTTGATTTCTTTCCTCCTTCGAAAGCTCGCCGTGGTTGACGACGTCGTTGAGTAGGGTCTTGATGTTTACTTCGTGGTCGGAGCTGTCCACGCCCCCCGAATTGTCGATGGCGTCGGAGTAGATATAGCCGCCCTTCTTCGCAAACTCGATACGGCCCAGCTGAGTCACGCCCAGATTGCCGCCCTCACCGACGATTTTGCACCGCAGATCCTCACCATTGATCCTGATCGGGTCGTTTACCCGGTCACCGGCATCGGCGTGGCTTTCGTCGTTCGATTTGATGAAGGTCCCTATACCCCCGTTCCAGAGCAGGTCGACGGGTGCCTTCAATATGCACTTGATCAGTTCGCTGGGTGTCAGGCTGTCTGCCTGAATATCAAGCGCCTGTTTGATCTCGGGTGAAATCGGGATGGATTTGGCCGAGCGCAGGAATACCCCGCCGCCTTTGGATATGAGCTGCGGGTCATACGCCGTCCAGGCGGTATCCGATGCCTCGAACAAACGCTTGCGTTCCGCGAAACTGATGGCGTGATCGGGATTGGGGTCGAGAAAAATATGGACATGATTGAATGCCGCAAGCAAGCGGGTAAACGGAGACAGCAGCATGCCGTTGCCGAACACGTCTCCGCCCATGTCGCCGATCCCGACCGCGGTGAAAGGCGAGGACTGGCAGTCTACTCCGAGGTGCCTGAAATGGCGTTTGACCGACTCCCAGGCACCGCGGGCGGTGATGCCCATTTTCTTGTGGTCGTATCCGGCGGAACCGCCGGAGGCAAATGCGTCGCCGAGCCAGAAATTGTTCGATATGGCAATTTCATTGGCGACATCCGAGAACGTCGCCGTACCCTTGTCCGCGGCAACGACGAAATAGGGATCTTTCTCGTCATAGCACACGGTGTCGGCGGGTGAAACCGCCTCGCCATCGATCAGGTTGTCGGCGAGGTCCAGCAGCGACTGGATGAACAGTGTGTAGCATTCGAGCACCTCCTGTTTCAGACCGGCGCTGTCGGAGGGCGGCTGTTTGAGGACAAATCCTCCTTTGGCCCCGACCGGCACGATGACCGCGTTCTTGACCATCTGGGCCTTCATCAGGCCAAGGATTTCAGTGCGGAAGTCCTCCCGGCGGTCCGACCAGCGCAGGCCGCCGCGAGCCACCTTGCCGCCGCGCAGGTGGACACCCTCCACGCGTGGTGAATAAACGAAGATCTCAAACATGGGCCGGGGCTGCGGCGCCGCCTCGATCTGTTCCGGTCGGAGCTTGATCGCAAGTGCCGGCCTGATGTGCCCATCGCGTTGTTGAAAGTAGTTCGTCCGGATCGCGGCACGCATCACGGACAGGAACAATCGCAGGATGCGGTCCTCATCCAGGCTGGACACCTCGTTTATCTTGCTCACGATGTCTTCGAGTTTGGTCTGGAGCAGCGCTTCGCGCCCTTCTAGACCGGGCCTGAATTTGGTTTCGAAATACTCTACCAGAAGGTTGCTGATACCGGGGTTGTTGACCAGCGCGTCCTCCATGTACCGCGGGCTGAACGGGACGTCCAGCTGTATGAGATAGCGGCAGCAGGCGCGGAGCGTGCTTACCTGTCGCCAATCCAGTCCGGCGCCCAGTAGGAGCCGGTTGAAACCGTCGTTTTCGGCATGACCCCGCCAGATGTGCAGCAGCGCCGCCTGAAATCGCTCGTCAATACTGGGTATATCGAAGTGTTTGCGTTCGACGTGCGTTGTTTTGAATGCGTCGATCCATACGACTTCCTTGTTCTTGCGCCAGATCGGGAACGGGCGCTCGGTGGTGATTCGAAGATCGAAGTTCTCCAGGATGGGCAGGATATTCGACAAGGGGATAGGCTCCGCCAGGTGGAACAGCTTGATGCGAATGAGGGCTTTGTCGTCTTCTGGCAGGCGGTACAGCGCCATATTCACGTCCTTCTCGCTGTCAATCGGCTCCATCAAAAGGACGTCCTTCGCCGCGGCCCTGGGCGTCTTGTAGTACTCGATATACGATGCCGGGAAGGCGTCCCCGTAGGTCTTCAGCAGCAACTTGGCTCGTTCCGTGGACTGAAGCTCGGCATCCAGGGCATTGAACAGCTTCTCGTGCCAGGTGCGGCTGGCTTCGACCAGCTTGCGTTCGACCGCCGCGACATCCACATCCGTCGTGTGAGCCGGATCGGTGCGGATCCAGAAATTGATTCTTGCCAGGAACGAGGCGCCGAGTTGGATGGTGAAATCCGAGCTGGTACCGCTGAACTCCTGCATCAGGATGTCCTGCACCCGCATGCGCAGTTCGGTGGTGTAGCGGTCCCTCGGTACGAAAACCAGGCAGGAAACGTACCTGCCAAAGGCATCCGGGCGCACGAAAAGCCGGGTCTGCTGCCGCTCCTGTGAGTGCAGTATGCCCAGGGATATTTCATACAACAGCTCCGGAGAGATCTGGAAAAGTTCGCTTCGGTGGAAGTTTCTCAGTGTGGCCTGAAGTGCCTTCTCCGAATGACTTCCAACCTGCAGGCCCGATCTTCGGGTGACCTCGTGTAGCTTGTCTCGCACCACCGGTATTTCATAAGGGTCGTCCAGATATACCTTGGAGGTATACAATCCAAGAAACCGGTGTTCTCCGGTGACCTCCCTGCTTCTGTCGAATTTCTTGATGCCGACGTAGTCGATGTGCGTGGACCGGTGCACGGTGGAAAGTGAGTTGCCCTTGGTCAGGGTAAGCAGATTCTTCGCCCTGGCGTGGCTGCGGACGTGTTGCGGCAGCACGGAAAATGAAGTCGAGACGGAGCTTTCATCGTCCTCGCGCAAGATGCCGAGTCCCGAGCCGGAGACGATCTGCAGCACGTCCTGCCCGTCCTCGTCCAGCAGGTCGTATTCACGATAGCCCAGGAAGATGAAGTGGTCGTCGACCAGCCAGTCCAGGAATGCCCGGGTTTCCGATACCTCATGCGGTGATACCGCTATCGAGGCCTGCTCGATCGATTCCCTGACCTCCGCGGTCTTTTTAATGATCTGCTTCCAGTCCTGCACCGTGAACGAAACGTCGCGCAGAACGCGCCGTATCCCCGCTTCGATCGAGGCAAGATCTTCGCTCATTACTTCGTTATCGATCTCGATCCTCAGGAACGACTCGGCGATACGGTCCGGTCCCGGTTTTTCGGTGATCTTTTGCAATTCGCCGTCCCGGTCGCGCTTGACCTTGATCAGCGGGTGTATGGTGAGTGCAATGATCAATCCCTGCCTGTTGATTTCCATACTTACCGAATCGACCAGAAACGGCATGTCGTCGGTAACGATCTCGAGTACGATATGCCGGATGTCGGGCTTGTGATCGGTCTGCTCGGGGTAATACACCCGCACCAGCGGCGTGCCGACCTTTCGCGATTGTCCGAATCGCAGATGCTCCAATGCGATGCCGGCAAGATTTGCCGGATCCCTTTGGAGAAGATCTTCGGGAGGGACGTCGGCATAATACTGGCTTACAAATCTGCGCGTGCTTTTGTCGGTGACGTCGTCCGGAATCTGTTCGAGGACGCGCTCCCGCAGCTTACCCACTTTATGGTCAATGGAATTTTCGGAGTGAGAATGTTGCTTTGAATCCATGTTAACCTCTGAATTTGGAAACGACGCATCGGTGGTTGCTATAAACCCAGTCTATGCTTATTTTCCAGCCATATCCATATCTGTCCCGAGAATCGGGGAACGGATTTTTGGGGACCGTCCAGACGAAGCTGCAGGCGGATCAACGAAATTGAATACCGGAATATCTACGCCATGAATCATGTATTTCACCGCTTTCCGGGACACGACTTGCCGATAGCAGTTTCCGGTGTTGGACCCTATATCATCGACAGTGCCGGCAGGAAGTATCTGGATGCCTCCGGCGGCGCAGCGGTGTCGTGCCTCGGCCACGATAACGCCGCGGTCATCGATGCGATCAAGGCCCAGCTCGATCGGATTCCGTTCGCGCACACGTCTTTTTTCAGCAGCGAACCGGCGGAGGAACTCGCCGACTTTTTAGTGGAACGGGGACCGGGCATGGACCGCGTGTACTTCGTGTCGGGAGGGTCTGAGGCAATGGAGGCGGCACTCAAGCTCGCACGGCAGTATTATCTGGAGCGCGGAGAAGATCAGCGCAGGCATTTCATAGCGCGACGGCAGAGCTATCACGGCAATACCCTGGGCGCCCTCGCTGTGGGCGGAAACGAATGGCGGCGCCGGCAGTTCGAGCCCGTGCTGATACAGACCCATCATATTGCTCCCTGCTACAGCTACCGCGACCGGATGGCCGACGAAACGGAATCCGAATATGGTCTTAGGGTGGCGGATGAACTGGAGGGCAAGATTCAAGAGCTCGGGCCCGGCAGCGTGCTGGCGTTCGTTGCGGAACCCGTAGTCGGGGCGACCTCGGGAGCCGTGGCGCCGATACCCGGGTATTTCAAACGTATCCGGGAGATCTGCGACAAGTTTGGAATATTGCTGATACTTGATGAGGTGATGTGCGGTATGGGACGCACCGGGTCCCTGTTTGCCTGTGAACAGGAAGGCATCGAGCCGGATATGCTCGTGGTCGCCAAGGGGCTGGGCGCGGGTTACCAGCCTATAGGTGCCCTGATGGTTACCCGCCAGATTTATGATGCGATTGTCGGTGGGAGCGGTTTTTTCCAGCACGGCCACACCTACATGGGTCATCCCACGGCCTGCGCCGCGGGCCTGGCTGTTCAAAGATTCATCGAGGACGAGAGCCTGCTGGACAATGTGCGGAAGCAGGGGGCCAGGCTCTTCGATGCGTTGAACGAGCGATTTGGCTCACACCCGCACATCGGGGATATTCGCGGCCGCGGATTGTTCCTGGGGCTCGAGATCGTATCGGACAAGACGTCGAAATCACCGATGCCTATGGAATCGAAGATTCACGTAGCCATCAAGCGAGAGGCTATGAACCAGGGCCTGATGTGCTATCCGATGGGCGGAACAATAGATGGCCAAAACGGTAACCACGTTCTGCTCGCACCCCCCTATATCATCGGAGACGAGCACGTCGAGGAAATAGTCGCAAAACTGGATAGAACATTCCAGGCCGTTCTATAGCCCGCATTTCTCACTAGGCGGCGTTAAATTCCTGTTAACGACTGACAATGCTAAGGAATTCGGTATTGACTGAAAAACAGTCTGTATCGGCAACGCCTGCCCCGGCGCTGGCTGGTCCAGGCCCCGCTGAGCCTGGGCTTCATTCGATCCATAGCACCGGCTATGCCTCTCACTGCAGCCCGGCGTTGATCGGCACCTGTTGTGCGCTACCACTCGCTGCTGATGAGCAATGCGGGCCAGAGTGAATCAGAGCCCTCTGGTCATTGCGGTTGCCCCCAACGGCGCCCGCAAGACCAAAGCAGACCACCCGGGATTGCCCGTGATCCCGGAGGAGATTGCGCACGCGGCACGTCGCTGCCTCGATGCCGGTGCGTCAATGATGCATCTGCATGTGCGAGACGCGCAGGGCAGGCACTCGTTGGATGCCGATCACTATACTGCGGCAATTTCCGCAATCCAGCGCGTCGTTGGCGATGAGTTGGTGATCCAGGTCACCAGCGAGGCGGGGGGTGTTTATGATTGCGAGCAGCAGATCGGGCACATGCGCAGAGTACGCCCCGAAGCGATATCTCTGGCGTTGAGGGAGTTTGCCGCCGAGACGAATGATTTGAGGCAGACCGCCGGATTTTTCAAGTGGCTGGCAGATGAGCACGTTGTGTCACAGTACATCCTGTTTTCCGAAGATGATCTCCAACTTTACCGCGATCTGATGATCAGGGGCGTTGTTCCGGATAATCCCCACTGGCTGCTGTTCGTGCTGGGACGATACGACACAGGTTTCACCTCGTCGCCCGTTTCATTGCTGCCTTTCCTGAATTGCCGGCAGGACGACACCCCATGGGCGGTCTGCGCGTTTGGACGGAACGAGCACGTGAGCGCGGCATGTGCCGCCACCCTCGGTGGCCACGTTCGTCTGGGATTCGAGAACAATCTGTATCTCAAGGACGGCCGCAAAGCGGTGTCCAATGACCAGCTCATCATCCAGATGAAGGATGTCGCCGGCGCCATCGGTCGCCCGTTGGCGAAAGCGGAAGACCTGCGCCGGATGTTCCGCTACGATTGAGTAATACTACTCCAGTAGAGTATTCTCGCAACTTGATTAAAAGCCGGCATCGAGGTGGTGAGGAGATGTAGGGCAAGATCCCGGCCGAGTGAAACCAGCCCCGATATCTGGATAAAGTACCATTACTGAAAAATAATGGACGAACTTTTAAGAATTCGCGATCTGAAAGTCGACTTCAATGTACACGGCATTGAGGTCGAAGCCGTCAGAGGTGTCTCGTTCGATGTTGCCCCAGGTTCCACGGTCGCGCTGGTAGGTGAGAGCGGTTCTGGTAAATCGGTAATCGCCCAGTCCATCATGCGTATACTTCCCGACACCGGGACCATCACAAACGGCGAGATTTTGTTTTCCGACCCGAAGCGCGGTGGCGAAGTTGTCGATATTGCCAAACTGGATGGCAAGGGATCCCACATGAGGAGCATACGCGGCGGCAATATTTCGATGATCTTTCAGGAGCCCATGGTATCCATGTCGCCCCTGCACACCGTCGGCGATCAGGTTAGCGAGGCTTTGTTTCTCCACCGGGATGTGGGAAGACGGGAGGGGCTGGATTTTACGGAGGAAATGCTGGGGCTCGTCGGATTTCCCGATCCGGCAAACGCAATGAAAACCTACTCCTTTGAATTGTCGGGCGGCCTGCGCCAGCGCGCAATGATTGCTATGGCCCTGGTTTGCCATCCGGCGCTGTTGATTGCCGACGAGCCAACGACCGCGCTGGACGTCACCATTCAGGCGCAAATACTGCATCTCATCATGGATCTTCAGACCGAACTGGGGATGGCGGTATTGATCATTACCCATGACCTGGGCGTCGTTGCCAACGTTGCCGACGAAGTGGTTGTAGCGTATCACGGCGAGGTTATGGAGCGCGGCACGCTGGAGGATATCTTCAGGCGAGGATCGCACCCTTATCTCAAGTCGCTGCTGACGGCGGTGCCGCGCTTCGATATGAAACCGGGGGAGCGCCTGGTTCCGATACGCGAAATCGACCATCAGACCGGACCGCTGCTTGCCGGCCGGGAGCCCTGGCCCGCCGAGGCGAGCGCCAGCGGCCCTCATCTATCGATAAAGAATCTGACCAAGACATTTCGCATCAGGCAAAGTGGCTTGCTCGGTATGGGTGGTGAGCACGCCATTACCGCGGTCAGTGACGTCAGCCTGGATATCCAGCCCGGAGAGTGCGTGGGACTGGTCGGCGAGAGCGGATGCGGCAAGACCACCCTCAGCAAGATGATTATGCGGGGGCTGATCCCGGACTCCGGTTCGATGACCTACAATGACCGGGGCGAGCTGGTTGACCTGCGAGCGTTATCCGGCCAGGCGGGGCTGGATTTCACGCGAAAGATGCAGTTCATTTTTCAGGACCCATTCAGTTCCTTGAATCCGCGCATGACCGTGTTCGATCTAGTCCGGGAGCCCTTGGTTATACACAAGGCAGGTGATCGTTCGTACCAGGAGGAGATGGTCACGGAATTGTTGCGTATGGTGGGTCTGGACCCGCGCTTTCTCAACCGCTACCCGCACAGTTTTTCCGGCGGACAGCGACAGCGCATAGGCATTGCGCGGGCGCTGGCCCTTAGACCGGATTTTCTGATCTGTGACGAACCGGTTGCCGCGCTCGATGTTTCCATCCAGGCGCAGATTCTCAATCTGATGAAGGATCTGCAAAAGGAACTGGGTCTGACCTATTTATTTGTGTCGCACAACCTGGCGGTGGTGGACTACGTGTCCGACCGTATCGCCGTCATGTGCGCCGGTCGCCTGGTGGAGATCGCGCCTCGCGATGTACTGTTCAAAAAACCGACGCATCCTTATACCAAGGCTCTGCTCGCCGCGGTTCCCTCGCCTGATCTGAATCATCCACTGAATTTTGCCGCGTTGATGGAAGGTAAGGATTCGAATCCCGCCGCCTGGCCACCGCCGTTTACCGCCACCGCGCACACGCCAACCGAATTCATTTCGCTGACCGACCGGCACCTGGTCCGGGCCATGGTCGGCTCCAGTTCCCAGGAGTTGATGTAATGAAGAACCTGT
Source organism: Gammaproteobacteria bacterium (assembly GCA_024639325.1). Classification (GTDB taxonomy): domain Bacteria; phylum Pseudomonadota; class Gammaproteobacteria; order Arenicellales; family JAANXG01; genus JAHEKE01. Next base: position 22,996 of record JAHEIO010000036.1, on the reverse strand, counting down.
TGAGAGCCCTGACGATTCCCGCTGCCGGCCTATTGCTCGGTTCGTTGCCCCTTGCAGCAATAGCCGGCGAAGTTCCAAGCCTGGTTGCGGACGTCGAGGCCGGCAAGCTGCCTGCCGTGAACGAACGGCTGCCGGAGATGCCGCGCGTTATCAATCTCTCCGACACGGGCAGGAAGATCGGCCGCTACGGCGGAGATCTCGACATGCTCATGGGTAAAACCCGGGACATCCGCCAGATGGTCATTTACGGATATTCCCGTCTCGTCGGTTACAACCAGAACCTGGAACTGGTGCCGGACGTTCTGCAGAGGTTCGAAGTCGAGGACAGCAAGATATTCACCTTCCACCTGCGCCCGGGTCACAAGTGGTCCGACGGCCACCCTTTTACGACTGAAGACTTCCGCTACTTCTGGGAGGACGTCGCCAACAACGAGGACCTGTCCCCTTTCGGCCCCAGCACCTCCCTGCTGGTGGACGATCAGCCGCCGAAAGTCGAGATCATCGATGAATACACCATCCGATACTCCTGGTCCAACCCCAACCCCTTCTTTCTGACCGCCCTGGCCGGTGCGCGACCGCTGTTCATCTACGAACCCGCCCACTACATGAAGCAGTTCCATGCGAACTATCTGACCGAGGAGCAACTCAAAACCAAGGTCAGGAAAGCCGGGACCCGGAACTGGGCCGGTATGCACGCACGCATGTCCCGCATGTACAAATTGACCAACCCCGACCTGCCGACCTTGCAACCCTGGTACAACACGGTGTTTCCCCCTTCGGATCGCTATGTGTTCGTACGCAACCCGTTTTTCCACCGCGTTGATGAACAGGGCAACCAGCTGCCGTACATCGATCGGGCGATCGTCACCATCGTGTCGGTCAGTCTCGTGGCCGCCAAGACCGGAGCCGGTGACGTGGACCTGCAGGCCCGCTACCTGACCTTCGAGGACTATACCTTTCTGAAGGAAGGGGAACAGCGCAATGACTATACGGTGCGTCTTTGGCGGACCGCCAAGGGTTCGCAGATTGCGCTGGCACCCAATTTGAATAGCAACGACGAAGTCTGGCGCAGCATGTTGCAAGATGTGCGGTTTCGCAGGGCACTGTCCCTGGCCATAAACCGGCAGGAAATAAACCAGGTGATCTATTTCGGACTGGTTAGCGAGAGCAACAACACCGTGCTGCCGGACAGTCCCCTGTTCAGGCCGGAGTATCAGACGAACTGGGCCCAGTTCGACCTCGAGCAGGCCAATGCCTTGCTGGATGAAATGGGATTGTCCAAACGCAACTCCAAGGGGCTGCGTTTGCTGCCCAATGGGAAACCGATGGAGATCATCGTCCAATCGTCGGGTGAAAGTACCGAGGAAACCGATGTCCTGGAACTGATCACCGGCAGTTGGAGGAAGCTGGGAATTGCATTGTTTACCAGACCGTCCCAGCGTGAAGTCTTCAGAAACCGGATCTTCGCGGGCGACTCCGTTATGGCGGTATGGTCGGGCCTTTACAATGGCATTCCCACCGCTGATATGAGCCCTGCGGAACTGGCGCCGACTACTCAGCAGCAGCTGCACTGGTCCAAATGGGGCAAGTTCTACGAATCCGGTGGACAGTCCGGAGAACCCCCAGATCTCGAACCGGTCGTTCGTTTGTCCAAGCTGAACGATAATTGGGTACATACAGAATCCCCGGAGGAGCGGAAGAAAATCTGGCACGAAATGCTCGGGATTCACGCCGATCAGGTTTTCACGATCGGTACCGTAAACGGCGTGCCGCAGCCGGTTGTGGTCAACAACAAGTTGCGCAATGTCCCGGAGCAGGGCCTCTACAACTGGGAGCCCGGTTCGTACTTTGGTATCTACCAGCCGGATACGTTCTGGTTCGACGACTAACAATGATCGACCTATCTGCCACCGAGACTGAGACCACCCAGGTATGAAGTACATCATCCACCGTTTCCTGATGATGATCCCGACATTGCTGGTGATCAGCCTGATCTGCTTCGTTATCATCCAGCTGCCGCCGGGCGACTACCTGGAGAGCTACATCGCCGAACTCGAAAGCCAGGGAGAGACCGTCGACTCCAAGAAAGTCGAGTTTTTGAGGCAGGAGTATGGACTCGACAAACCCATGTGGGAGCAGTACGTCTATTGGGTCGTCGGCATGGTGCAGGGGGATTTCGGCTACTCATTCGAGTACGATCTGCCAGTCAGTGATGTTGTCGGCGACCGGCTGATTTTGACCATCGTCGTGTCCGTGGTAACGATCGTGTTTACCTGGATCATTGCGTTCCCCATCGGCATCTACAGCGCGACGCACCAGTACAGCTGGGGTGATTACGGATTGACCTTTATCGGCTTCATTGGTTTGGCCACGCCGAACTTCCTGCTTGCTCTGGTAATGCTGTATCTGGCTAACGTGTATTTCGGGACCTCGATAGGGGGTCTGATGGAACCGGAATACATCGACCAGCCGTGGAGTTGGGGCAAAGCGATGTCGGTGCTGGAGCATCTGTGGATACCGGTGGTCGTGATCGGAACCTCCGGCACCGCCGGCATGATCCGCCGGCTGCGCGCCAACCTGCTCGATGAACTGCAGAAGCAATATGTCACCACCGGCCGCGCCAAGGGCCTGCCGCCCGGAAAACTGCTGCGCAAGTATCCCCTGCGCATGGCGCTCAATTTCTTTATTGCGGATATCGGTGCCATCCTGCCTAGCATTATTTCGGGGGCGGAGGTCGTGGGCGTGGTCTTGTCCCTGCCGACCACCGGGCCCATGATGCTGAGCGCTCTGCAGAGTCAGGATATGTATCTTGCAGGATCCTTCCTGATGTTCCTGTCGACCTTGACGGTGGTCGGGGTACTGGTGTCGGATATCGCGCTGGCCATGCTCGATCCCAGGATACGGCTGCAGGGAGGTGTGACGCGATGAGTACGCCAAACAGAACGGTAGAGCATTACGTATCGAAAAAGCCGTTCGATCCGTTCTCCATCGAGGCGCTGACCCCGGAGCAGGAAAAGTACTACCTCGCCTCGCAATGGCAGTTGATGTGGCTCAAGCTGAAGCGGCACAAGATTGCCATGATTTCGGCGGCAATCCTGCTTTTTTCGTATGTGACCTGCATATTCACGGAATTCATCTCCCCCTATAACTTCAATACGCGAAATACGCAGCGCATTTTCGCCCCACCGCAGTCCGTACATTGGTTCCACGAGGGTGAGTTCAAGGGCCCGTTCGTCTACGGCTTTAAGTTCGAGATGAACATGACCAATCTGAAGCGGGAATACAAAGTTGACACGGGTAGCGTGTATCCACTGCGCTTTCTGTGTTCGGGCGATCCCTACATGTTCTGGGATCTCTTTGAATCGACGTTTCACCTGGTGTGTCCCGCCAAGGACGGTTATTTCTTCTGGTTGGGGACAGACCGGCTGGGCCGCGACATGTTGTCGCGCATCATCCATGGTGCACGCATTTCCTTAACCATAGGATTGATCGGGATTGTGATCAGCATGACGCTCGGCATCGTCATCGGCGGCATCGCCGGATACTACGGCGGACCGATAGACAATGTCATCCAGCGTATCATCGAGATTTTCAGGTCGTTCCCGGAGTTGCCGCTGTGGATGAGCCTGTCGGCGGTACTGCCGGTAAACTGGAGCCCGATTCTGGTGTTTTTCGGCATCACGGTGATCCTGGCCTTTCTGGACTGGACCAGCCTGGCACGGGCCGTGCGGTCCCGGCTGCTGGCGCTGAGAGAGGAAGACTACTGCACTGCGGCACAGTTCATGGGTGCGCGGCCGCGCCGTATCATCGGTCGGCACCTGCTGCCGGGCTTCATGAGCCACCTGATCGCCTCGGCAACGTTGTCGATTCCGTCCATGATCCTGGGTGAAACCGCGCTGAGCTTCCTGGGCCTGGGTCTGCGTCCCCCGATTACGAGCTGGGGTGTCCTGTTGAACGAAGCGCAGAACATCAACGTCGTGGCCCTGTACCCCTGGTTGATGCTGCCGGTGGTGCCGGTGATCGTCGTTATCCTGGCGTTTAACTTCTTTGGTGACGGCCTGCGCGACGCTGCTGATCCTTATAAATAACGGTTAGTCTCCGATCCATGGTGGGTCGGCTGCCGCATACACCTTCCTTGCAGCCGCACGAATTTTGTGGGAGCGGCAGCCCCGCTGCGAAGAATCGGCGCGAGGGCGCGCCTCCTACAATCAAGGCGCGGTTCAGAACCGTCGCCGCGATAATATCTGTTTTGTCAGGCGGCTTGCAGGTGGCGCGGCCTGTCGACTACCATCCGGTCCGATCATGACCACGTCTAATGATTTTCTCCAGCAGCCTGAAACGGCGTCTGCTGTGGGGTACGAGTTTTTGGGCGCACCCGTGCGGTCATTCAATGTCGAGATCACCAATCGCTGCTCGCTAGGCTGCCCCGAGTGCAGCCGCACCGGCAATCCGTGGGTCCGTGAAAACCTGACCCAGCTGCCGGTCGATCTAATCGAGCGGATCTTTCCGGTGTCCGGGCGGCGCGCTTTCGAGGGACTGAAGATCAATCTGTGCGGTACTTACGGTGACTGCATTTATCACACCCGTTTCCATGAGGTGATTGCCCATTTCAAGGCCGCGGGATTGAGCGTCATGATCGAGACCAACGGCAGCCACCGCACCATGCAATGGTGGCAGAAGACGTGCGCACTCCTCGACGAGAGGGACGCCATAACTTTTTCCGTCGACGGGCTCGAGGATACCAATCACATCTACCGCGTCAATTCGCGCTGGAGCGACATCGAGGCGGCGATGGCCTACTGTGCGCCGCGGATGTTCGTGTCCTGGAAGTTCATCGTGTTCCGGCACAATGAACACCAGATCGAAGAAGCGCGCAGGTTGGCCGAGCGGCTGGGAGTGCGTGACATCACGTTCAAAAAGAGTGCGCGTTTCCGCGAGGACGACCCACTTGCGCCCGCAAGCGGCGACTACATCGGGGTGGTCAATCTCAATCGCCGCGCCGTCCGCCGCGTCCGCTCTGCGGACATGCCGGCGCCCGAACTCGACAGCCAGCTTTCCATCCGGCCCAATTGCCTTTCCGGCAAAGGCCTCGCTATCACCGCATTGGGTTATCTCTATCCCTGCACGAACTGTGAATCTTCGGACACCGGCACATGGTTCTACCGCAACCGGCAACATTTCAGTCTGCGAAAACATTCGATTCGGCACATCCTGGCATCGAAAAAATGGCGGGAACTGGAGCGTCTGTGGCGGCGCGCATCTGCCGCGCCCGGCACCTGTGCGCACACCTGCGGTGTACATGAGGACTTCCGACTTAAGTACGATGAGGCCGCAAGAGGTGACCGGCCTAACAAGCCCGATGACGTCGTGCGCATTGCTATCGACGGCGAATCCTGACCTTCCGGGCCCGTAACGCGCGGGCGATTTTGTTTATCTAAATGTCACTGTATACTGCCAGGCGCAGGGAAAACTATCAGTTTCGAGGAGGCTCAATGTCCCACTTAATCATTGCCCGGCAAGCATCGGTGCCAACAGGAATCATTCAGTGGCTGCTGGTACTAGTGCTGGCGGGTCCCCTGACCGCCGTACAGGCCGAACCCATTTCCGGTGTAGTACCGCTTTCTCCGCAGCCCTCTGCTGACGCGATAAAACCGGGACTCGCCGTGGAATACCTCAATCAGAAGTTCTACACGTTGGATGAGATTTATCAGGCCGACGCGGCCCCGGTGCCGGGTGAGCCGATTGCCATGCTCAACCAGCTCACTGAAACGGATCCGGTTACCAAGGAAGACAAGATCATCAACGTGTTGACCTCGGATCGAAGCATGATGGTCGGTGCGTTCATCCGCGGAATGATCCATTTTCAGGAGTCTGGAAACTGGATCCTACACTTGGTTTCTAACGATGGCGTACGGTTCTGGGTAGGCGGCGTCGAGATCTGGGAGGATCCCGAAATCCACTTCGACCGTGAATCCGATCCGCTGGAACTGGTCATCCCGGAGCCGGGCTGGTACGAGTTCAAGCTCGACTACTACCAGAAGAAAGGTTCCCATGCCCTGCAGCTCCTGTGGACGCCGCCCGGAGGTGTAACGACAGTGGTTCCCGCCGAGGCGTTGGCGCACCTGCAGTAAGCGGGCCGCCCGGGCGATCTCGCGCGACTGGAAGTTGGAATGAACGCACCGGGCGGGGCGGACGCCGAAGAGGGAGCGAATCCAGATCTGAATCCGCGTCTGGTGGATCCTGTCGGGCCGCAGGACAAGGATGAGTTCTATCACGATATCCTGGATGGCCTGTCGGTGTTCATGGACAGCGACTACATACTCGACATCCTCTATGCCATCAGGGAGTACCCCATCCTGCGACTGGGGCATTCGCTCAATCTTGGACAGGTTACCTGCAAGAAATGGTTGCTCGACACCCTGGCCGACACTGGAACAACGGATCTCGGTACGATTTATATCCTGGGTGGCTGGTACGGTGTGCTGGGGGCCATGTTTCTGCACGACCCGCGTTTCACCATCAAAAAGGTAGTATCCGTGGATATCGAGCCGCAGTGCAGACCTGTCGCGGAGGCATTGAATCGCACCAATGCAGAGAACGGCAGATTCGAGAGCCTGACCGCCGATATATATGAACTGGATTACCGCAGGCTGCTGGCCAGGACCTCGGCAGACGACTCCCGGCCCGATTTGTTGATCAATACGAGCTGTGAGCACCTTGCGGAATTCGATCGCTGGTTTAGTCGAATACCGCCGGGAACCCTCATGATCGTCCAATCCAATGACTACTTTAGCTGCGAGGAACACCACAACTGCGCTCCCGATCTGGGTTCGTTCAAGCGCCAGGTACCGCTGTCGGAACCAATTTACGACGGACAGACTAAGCTCAAGAAATACACCCGATTCATGTTGATCGGCCGCAGATAGAACCCGCCTCAGCGTATACTGCCGTCAATGAAATTTTCCATCATCATTCCAACCTGCAATCGCCCCGGTGATCTGGCTGCCTGCCTGGGCAGTATCGAGGCTCAACGTGGCGGACATGCATTGGAAACCCTGGTCATAGACGATGCAGGCACGGCAGACCTGACTCACCTTTCTCACCGGATCGACGTCTGCATCAGGAATCCGATCAACCTGGGGCCGTCGTATTCGAGGAACGTTGCCGCGTTGAAAAGTACAGGGGAGGTGCTGCTCTTCCTGGACGACGATACCGAATTGCTGCCGGACAGCGTCGATGAGCTGGCGAAGATCCTTGCAGCCAATCCCGACATTGGTGCAATTGGCGGATGCGGCCCGGCGGACGCCTCGGGCAAGGACGTGGAGTTCATATCCGGCAAGATGTGTGGTGAGTTCAGGCACGAAAAATACGTCTACTATCCCCCATCGGACAGGGAGTCCGCACTGCGCGTGGTTGGGCCCAACAAGCGCGGCAAATACTTCTGCCACCCGCCGGAGGATGAAGGCCGTAGCGCGATTTATGATTGCGATCATGTCGAAAGCGCGTTTCTCGCCATACCCAGAAAAATCTTCGAAGAGGCCGGCGGTTATGATCCCTACTGGTTCTACATGTGCGAGGACCGTGATCTGTGCCTGGAAATCAGGTCTCATGGCTATCGCGTCGTAGCCGCCTGGGCGCCGCGGGCAATTCATCACAACCACACCTCCTATGTTGCGAAGGACGACGACGGGCGGAGAAGGGAGCGCAATGAGCGTGTCCTGGAAGTTGTTGTCAAGCGACAGGGCGCCGGCGCGGCGCTGAAGTGGATGTCCGGCCACGCTACGCATGTCATGGAGCGTGAGAACCTTCCCGGACTGCTCGATGTGTTGAGAACCACCCCGGAACTCAGGAAAAGGCATGGCGTCAACTTTCTCGACCAGCACGAACTCGACCGGTACTTCAAGCAAAAAACGGCCGATAATCTCGCGGCGATGCACCCGTTTCCGGTGCCTTCGAGGCCCGCAACGCCATCGAGCCTGGTGCTGTTCATCAACAACCGGTGCAATATGGCTTGTGACCACTGCTTCATACCGGATCTCAATACCAGGACGCCGGAGATGAGCAAGGAAGAGATCGGACGTATCGTCGATTCTCTAAACCAGCCCGTCGATATGACCATAACCGGCGGTGAGGCGCTTCTTACCCGGGATCTCGAGGCAATCCTGGATTACCTGATGTCGAATCATCACGTGCGTTATCTTGGCCTGTTGACCAACGGCTCCATGCCGCGGCGGCTTGCCGAGATAAGTGAATCCCTGCTCTGCCGGCACCCTCGAAAAAAGCTGAAGATCCAGATATCGCTGGACGGCCCGGAAGAAACGCACGACGAGATCCGGAAGATGCGACGCGGTTATGAAAAAGCAATGAAGAGTTTCGAGCTCCTTGCGGAAATCAAGAGGAGTCACAGCAATCTCAAGTTTACCGCCGCCATCACTCTGATGCGGGAGAACCTCGACGCGGTCGAGACGCTCGTCGATGAACTGGAGCGGATCGGCGTGCCGAGCAAGATGTCCATGGTGCGGGGAAATTCCTTCAGTACGTTCGGCGTCCCGGCAAGCATCCTTGAAGAGGAGTACGAACCCCAAAAACCCTACCTTGGCAATGATATCGAGACCGTTAAACGGTTCCTTGATCGTATTGAGACCAGGCACCCGAACTATTTTCGCGGATATCAGCGCGTGAAACTGCAGCTCATGCTGGATACGCTCAAGACCCGTAAACGGAATTTCCCGTGCCGCGCCGGATTCGATGATGCGGTGATCTACGCGGACGGGTACGTGGCGGTATGCGAGCAGGTCAAGCCGTTCGGTCATTTGAGGGACTGGAACTGGGATCTGGCGGAGGCATGGAATTCGACAGAAGCCTGGGAACACCGTGCATTGACCAGCACCTGCGCCTGCATCAACGGGTGTAATATATCGACTCATCTGGATCTGTTGGATCAGGGTCGGGTCTCAAAAATCGCAAGTTGATCCGTGCCAATCGAGTTGAGCCAGAAAACGATTCCTGTTGTTAGATACCCGTGCAAGCAAAATCAGACGACCCTGCCGAAAAATCTGGTGAATCGGACGCAATTCCGACCGGTGACCGCTGGGTGGATCCGGGACAGGAACTGCGCTATTCCGAGGATACCCAGGACCAGGCTTACCGAAGCGGCGCGTACGAAGTCATCGAGAGCCTGGATTTCTCGGCTCGGATCGCGGTCCAGGCAGGTTACGTTGTTCACAGACAGGCCAGATCGGTGCTGGACGTGGGGTGCGGCACGGGGGAACTGCTCAAGTACCTCGGCCCCGATATCCACTATGTCGGGATGGATATTTCGCCAACCGCGATCGAGGCGGCAAAAAAAAGATATGCCGGACGACCGAACACGGATTTCGATGCCGCTAATTTTCGTGAATGGCAAAGCCCACGGGATACCTACGACTGCATCGTATGGGGTGGAATCGGACGGACCTGGACCCGCGGCGGTCGCAAAGGTGACAAGCGGGATTGGCTCGAGATACTGCTTTCGCTCAACGCGTATCTGGCGGCGAACGGCGTCATGGTGATCGAGGCCACTAAAGATCACCTGCCAAAATTGTCGAAACTTATCGAAAATGATTACGCCGTGATTGCAGGCTGCGACGTTGACTGCCTTGTCAACGACCATCGGGCCGTTCGCTCTACGCGGGTGATAGAACCCCGATCGATAAAACACCAATTGGGTGGCGGTGATGGCTGAACGGGAGTTCCTGAAAAAGCTCGATATCCACTGCGATATCCAAAAAATACGGACCGTGATGGAAGACGTATACGAGTTGTTCGGTGACGACAACGTGATCCTGGTCAACTGCCATGCGAACAGCAAAATTCCGCTGAAAGATTTTTCCGGGTGGTTGCCGGATGATATCAACGAAGATGATTTCACGACGATCAACGAGGAATTCAGGGGCACCGCGTTCGAAGAATTTCTTCATCAACTGCCGTTTCCCTACCGCCGGGCCAGGCTGATGCGTCTTGGCAAGAAGACGTGCCTGACCATACACAACGACACGTGCCTGCGATATCACCTCGCGATAAAAACCAATCCGGCGTGTTTTCTGGTGCAAATGGACGGTCGAGTGGGCACGTTTCACCATGTTCCCGCCGATGGTTATCTTTACCAAATGGATGGGACCCAGAACCACACCGCCATCAACGCCAGCAAGGAGGAGCGTATCCATCTGGTCATCAGTTCGACGAAGTTCGACCATCTGGAGGAACGGCGTCCAGAAGAGTTTTATTCACCGAAGATGACCCGCCTGGACCCCTAATCGATTCTCCTACATAAAATATCGAACATCCGACGACTCTGCTGAAGGCGCGCCCCCGCGCCGATCAAAAGGGAGAATCTTCGCCTTGCCTGCTGCCGACTCATCGGCTGGTTGGGGATTCGTTTTACGGCTATGCTGAATACAATAAGAAAAACTTTATTTTATGCGATAAGATCGGATTATCATTGGATGGCTGTAAGCCGGGGCATACGAAGTTTTGGGGCGTCTGATCCGCAAATTGACGTTACATATTCCGTGTCATCGTAGGAATTGTCTTCCCTTCACGGGCCGGGGGAGGTCTTGTCTCCCGATACGGCTATGAAGGCTACGGACACCAAACATCCGGATTATTATCACAGAGTCGTGGATTGTCAGTGGGCCTGCCCGGCTCACACCGATGTCCCCGAGTATATCCGCCTGATCGCTCAAAAGCGGTACACCGACGCTTACCTGATCAATCGAACATCGAACGTATTTCCCGGCATATTGGGTCGAGTTTGCGATCGGCCTTGCGAGCCTGCCTGCCGTCGAGCACGGATTGATGAGAAGCCGGTTGCAATTTGCCGACTAAAACGGGTCGCCGCGGATCTGCGGGCCGAAATCAGCAACGCACTTCCGAACATTCCGCAGATGAAGAACGGAAAGCGAATCGGATGTGTTGGTGCCGGGTGTGCGTCGCTCACCGTGGCCAATGATCTTCTGCCCCTCGGCTACGAGGTGGTCGTTTTCGAAAAGCTCGATGTCACCGGTGGATTGATGCGAACCAACATCCCGGCATTCCGTCTGCCGGCGCAAATCCTGGATGACGAAATCGGCTGCATTCTCGATATGGGGGTCGATCTCAGAATGGCATCGCCGGTGACCAGCATGGCCAGTTTTCTCAACGAGGGATATGACGCCGTATTCGTGGGGACCGGCGCGCCGCTGGGACGCGATCTCAAACTCCCCGGCCGCGAAGGAACGAATGAAATATTTGTTGGCATCCAGTGGCTCGAATCCGTGGCATTCGGCCATGTAGAGAGTATCGGTAAGCGGGTCCTGATCATCGGTGCCGGCAATACCGCAATGGACTGCTGCCGAACCGCATTGAGGCTGGGGGGACGGGAAGTGAGCGTAATTGCCCGCAAACCGCCAAACATGCTGAAAGCCTCCGACTGGGAACTCGAAGACGCCATCGAGGAACGGGTAGAAATGATCTACAACCACGCCCCCGAGGAGTTCGTACTGGACAACGGCAGACTGCTCGGCGTCAGGTTCTCGCAGGTGGAGTGGAACGAGGACGAGGACGGCCGTCTGTCGTCCCAGAAACTCGGGGAAACAGTCATCGAGTGCGACTCGGTCATCCTGGCAATTGGTCAGGAGAACGCATTTCCATTCATCGAGCGTGATATCGGTATCGATTTCAACCGATGGGACATGCCCAGCGTCGACAAGAAAACGATGCAGTCCACGCGGGACGGCGTGTTCTTTGGCGGCGACGCCGCATTTGGGCCGCTTAACATAATTTGGGCCGTGGAGCATGCGCACCAGGCGGCAATATCCATCCACAACTACTGCAACGGCGTGCCTTTGGACGAACGTCCGCCGTACACCATCGATATGAGCAGTACCAAGATGGGCCTGCATGAGTGGAGCTACGGCAACACGTTCGACGGGTCGCCGCGTCGGTCCATGTCCAACGTCCCGTTGAGAAGCCGGTTCGACACGATCAATATCGAGGTGGAGTTAGGCTTTGAGCCTGAAAAGGTGAACAAGGAAGTCCAGCGCTGCCTAAATTGCGATATTCAAACCGTATTCACGGCCGAGTCGTGCATCGAGTGCGACGCCTGCATCGACGTCTGCCCCGTAGAGTGTCTGACCATTACTGCGAACGGGGGCGAAGACGATCTTCGGCGGCGCCTCAAACGGCCGGCGATGAACGAGGATCAGGCAATTTATGTCTCGGCGGCGCTGCCTCAGACCGGCAAGGTCATGGTCAAGGATGAAGATGTATGCATCCACTGCGGGCTCTGCGCCGAGCGCTGTCCGACCGGTGCGTGGGACATGCAGAAATCTACCCTTCGAATTCCTTACGCCGCTGGCGAATCATGCGAAACAACAATAAAAATCGCGTAAACGAGTTTGTCATCAAGTTGGCCAACGTCAACGGCACGGGGTCCGCCAGTGCAAATACGCTTCTGATGAAATCCATTTTTCAGATGGGGGTCCCGGTGGTCGGAAAGAATTTCTTTCCATCGAACATACAGGGATTACCTACCTGGTATGAAATCAGGGTCACCCGTGGCGCACACAAGGCGCGGTCGGGGCGTGTCGACATCATGGTGGCGATGAACGCCCAGACCTACAAGCAGGACGTCAGGGAAGTCAGCCCGGGCGGTTTCCTGCTCTATGACTCGAGCTGGCCCCGCGAAGAAATGATGGCGAGAGACGACATCAGCGTTCTCGGAGTTCCGCTGTCCAAGCTGTGCAACGATGCGTTCGACGATCCGCGTGTTCGGATTTTGATGAAGAACATCACCTACGTCGGGGCACTTGCGGCGCTGCTTGCGCTCGACCTCGAAGTGATTCGGGCTCGTCTTTCGAAGGCTTATGCAAAAAAGGCGACCATGCTGGAAAATAACCTGACCGCCCTCGATCTCGGCTTCGACTTCGCATCGCGGCATTTCAAGTGTCCGCTGCCTGTGCACGTGGAAGCCATGGACAAAACGTCACAGCACATGATGATAGACGGCAATACCGCCGCCGGTCTGGGTTGTGTCTATGCCGGTGCCACGGTGGCAGCATGGTATCCGATCACACCGTCGACCTCATTGATGGACGCTTTCAACCGCTTTTGCGAGCGATTTCGGAGGGATCCCGACACCGGGGCGCGCCGATTCTGTGTAGTGCAGGCAGAAGACGAACTGGCCGCGATGGGAATGGTGCTTGGTGCAAGCTGGGCCGGCGCCCGCGCGTTCACGGCGACTAGCGGACCGGGTGTCTCACTGATGGCCGAATTTCTAGGGTTCGCATACTACGCCGAGATCCCCGCGGTTTTGTTCAATGTGCAGCGGGCAGGTCCTTCGACCGGATTGCCGACGAGAACCCAACAGTCCGACCTTCTCGCATGCGCTTACGCATCCCACGGAGATACCCGCCAGATTCTACTGTTTCCCAGCGACCCGGAAGAATGTTTCTACTTCGCTGTACGGGCATTCGATCTGGCCGACCGGCTGCAAACACCGGTCATCGTGATGTCGGATCTGGACATCGGCATGAACGACTGGATGTGTCCGCGCCTAGAATGGGATGAATCTTATGAGCCGGATCGCGGCAAGGTGCTTTCCGAGGAGGAGATCGACCGCCTTGGCGATTTTTTTCGTTATGAAGACAAGGACGGAGACGGGATCTGTTATCGCACCTATCCCGGAGTGCATCGGAGCGGCGCCTATTTCACGCGCGGATCCGGCCACAATCGCAGTGGTGGATATACCGAGGACCCGGCTGAATACAAGGAAGTTCTCGACCGCTTGATTCGAAAATGGGAGGGAGCCTTCGCTCTGGTGCCACAGCCGGTAGTCATCAGAAAAAAGGACGCCCGCACCGGGATAATTGCCATCGGCAGCAGCGACGGCGCCGTTCGCGAAGTGCTGCCACGGCTCAATGAACCGGTTGATTATATGCGTCTGCGTGCGTTTCCCGCTAACGGAAAGGTAAAGAAGTTCATCGACTCTCATGAACGGGTGTTCGTGGTTGAACAGAATCGCGACGCTCAGCTTTGCACATTGCTCAAGGCGGAGCTTGATATTCAGAGCCGCAAACTGATACCGGTCCTGCACTATGACGGCTTCCCTATCAGCAGTGGCCACATAGAAAGGATCCTGCTTGACGCCATGAGCGAGGAGTCGGTTGCATGAGTTACCTGTCAAAACCCAAAGTCAAATACCCTGGAATCAAGAAGAACAAACTCGGTCTGACGGTGCGTGATTACGAAGGCGGGATGTCAACCTTGTGTGCCGGGTGTGGCCACGATTCGATCACCGCGGCGCTGGTTCGAGCTTTTTTCGAACTCAACCTGCCGCCGCACAAGACGGCCAAGATCAGCGGAATCGGCTGCTCTTCGAAAACCACCGCTTACTTCCTGAGTGCCTCTCACGGCATTAACGCGGTCCACGGCCGCATGCCCGCTCTGGCAACAGGCGCCAACGCAGCCAACCGGGATCTCAATATCATTGGGGTCTCCGGCGACGGGGATTCACTGTCCATTGGCTTGGGCCAATTCGCCCATGCCATCCGACGTAATCTGAATATGCTCTACGTTGTGGAGAACAACGGCGTCTATGGACTCACCAAGGGACAGTTTTCCGCTTCGGCGGATATTGGAAGCACCGCCAGACGCGGGGAAATCAACGAGTACCCGCCATTGGATCCGGTGCTGCTGGCGCTTAGCCTCGGCGGCACCTTCGTGGCGCGCAGTTTTTCCGGTGACAAGGCGCAATTGGTGCCATTGATCAAGGCCGGGCTCTCGTACCGCGGTTTTGCCTTGATCGATGTCATTTCCCCTTGCGTCACTTTCAACGACCATGAGGGCTCCACGCGGAGCTATGCGTATACGAGAAACCATTTCGAGGAAGTGATACACGCAGATTTTCTGCCGCAGGCGTCGGAGATAATCGTTGCGTACGACGACGTCACCCCGGTGACGCTTCACGACGGCAGCCAGGTGGTGCTGCGCAAGACATCCCCCACCTACAGCATGAAGACCAGGAATGCGGCGTGGTCCTACATCCAGCAACACCACAGAAGAGGAGAGATCGTCACCGGGCTTTTGTACGTGGATGAAGCCGGGGCCGATCTCCACAGTCACAACGACAGCATCGATCAACCGCTTTATACATTGCCCTATGAGAAGCTGTGCCCCGGGCAGGAGGCATTGGATGAGTTGTTCGAGGCGCATCGCTAAGGAATTAAGGGGACACAATACTTAATTCCTGGTTGAAGATCTCGGCGGCCGGGCGCCAGCGGACGATCTGATGGCGGGTGGTGTAGTCCAAAAGTTTTTCGATGAATTGCCACGCATCCTCGTCGTGGCGCAGATGATGGGTCAGCAGCCCCGTCGGCTCGTTCGGATCGACCTCGCCGGCGCGCCGTGCAGCGAGATGGTCTACGAGTAGCCGAATAGCTCGGTCAGTGCCCACAAAGCGGTCGCCGGCCTTCCAATCGACGATATCAACGTGGGAATTGCACCGTATCAGCTTGTGCTCCAGCATGGTTTTTCGCGCCAGATATGTCGATATTCCGGTAAAGCCGATGTCGTACAGGCCGGCCGTCAGTGTATCGCTGATGCGATTCCACGGAGGCACCATCACCTTAACGAAACGGTCACCGAACAGGTGCTGCATACGGTGAAAACCATTACGAAGCTCCTCTGTGACCGTTTGTGTGGGGCGGTCGTCGCCAAGTTCATTCTTTTTCCGTTCGGCTGAGGCATGGTTCGAATGGGCGTATCCGTGCTGCAGTACAGCACATTCAGAGTGTTTCCTGACACGGGTGCCGAGTGCGGGTGCCGCGAGCGCGGGCGAAACGGCAATTGCGACCGGAGCAGCATGGCTTTCACTCAAATGGAACAGCCGCTCCAGCGCCTCGACCGGCTGTTCGGCATCATCGTCTCGCCACCAAAGCGTTGCGGTCGCGTTGAGTCGATCCCACGCGTCGAACTCGCGCCTTAGTTTGTCCCAGTACCGAGCCCCAGACTGCATAATGCACAGGAATTACGAGCGGTCGACCCGATTTTTCCACACATCCAGAAGGAACCGAGCGGACCCGGCAGCCCCGTCCAGATCCAGATCAAGTGCTTCCGGACCGGACCGCAACGCGCACCTGTCGACGGCGCTGGCCAGCGCGGCCGGCGTGAGTTCGCGCTCCGTCAACACTTCCGCCAAACCGTGTTTGGCCAGCTTCGCGGCACGCAGCGGTTGTTCCGTCTCGGCTTCGCCCTCGAAAGGGACCACTATCGAGCGTGCGCGTGACTGGATCAGGTCAACCATTGTGTTGTATCCGCATTGGGATACGGAAACCCTGCAATTTTCTAACAAACTCGAAAAATCGTCCCGGTTGCGCTCCACACGTATGCTGCCCGTTGCCTTTGCCTTGAGAGCATAAAATACACTGTCCGGAATATTCGGGCCAGCCAGTATCCGCCAACCGACGTTATTGAGCCTGCTAATAGCGTGGGCCTCGATCGCGGTTTCGATCAGCGTCGCGCTGACGGCGCCGCCCCCGCCTGAAACCAGTATCTCCTCACGGCCAATCATCGATCGATGCGAAGCCCGGGGCGGCGCGACATAGCCGGTATAGCGCAGTCGTCCGGCGACTCGATTCACAGCCGGAAACGACTCCTCGAATCGAACGAATTTCGGGTCACCGTGGACCATGACGTGATCGAAGCGAGTGCACAACAGATGCACAGTTTCCGCAACCCTCGAAGGCGCCCTCGCCTGAACTATATCGCGTACCGAGCAGACCACCAGAGGTCTCGGATTCGTGACATGTACTGCATCCAGGAAAGGGATGAGCTCGAACCTGAGTTTCCTCCGCCCGAAGGGAAAGGATTCGACAACCACGATATCCGGCTCGAGACTGCGGTACCGTTCCAACAGGATGCGGCAACGCTCTTCCTTCCACGCTGAGTCGATTTTCTTACCGGATTCATCCACCAGCTCTCCGAACGATTGATCCTTGGCGCGGAGCGCTGGAAGCCGGATCGTGGGTATGCCCCGCAGCATACCAGGCATGTGTACGCCGCCGCTGATAATATGTACATCCAGGTTCTGCTCTATCATTGCGTCGGCCAGTAAGGCCGCTCTTTTTACGTGACCGGTGCCCAGCAGATGTTGTACATAGAACATTACCCGGGGCTGTCCACGAAGACTGCGCTGGATACTCATTGGATGAAATATAGCGGCAAGGGCGTGCTCAAGGTCCTGTATGGTTACGGGGAATGCGAGTGCCGTGCAACTATAATATGGTTGTATCTACACATTAACTTTGACGGATTGGATTCAAATATTCAAATTCCTGCCATTGCTAAAGATCAATCCGAATCGCCCGGGTAGCGCCAACCGCCGCCAGGTACTACCGGACAGGGTTCGTCGCGCCATCGAGCTCCAGCAGGCCCGAAGCGAACTGATAATCGGCTGGATTCAGCTCGGTGTTGTCGCCACGTTCTGGATTCTGTATACAATCGCGCCCAAAACCTTCGCTGAAGGCGCCGGATTCGAACCCGTCCCGTGGGTGCTTGCCTGCTATTTTGCATTTACGGTAACCAGACTTTCGATCGCTCATAAACGGAACCTTTCCGACTGGTTCCTGTATGTGTCAGTGGTGATCGACATGATGCTGCTCATGGTGCTTATCTGGAGTTTTCACCTGCAGTACCAGCAACCGCCTTCGTTCTACCTGAAAGTGCCGACGTTGCTGTATGTTTTCATTTTCATCGCATTGCGGGCGCTGCGCTTCGAGGCCCGATTCGTCATCGCCGCGGGCCTGACCGCTGCGATCGGCTGGCTGGTGATGGTCTGGTATGTTATTTCCAACGACTCCATGGAGGTGACCAGGGATTATGTGCGGTATATGACGTCTAACAGTGTTCTGCTCGGTGCGGAATTCGACAAAATCATTACGATACTCATGGTTACGATGATCCTCGCGGTCGCGCTGTTTCGTGCCCGCAATCTGCTGATCGAATCCGTCGTCGGCAGCACGACCGCCAGAGACCTGTCCCGATTCGTTCCTTCGGAAGTCGCGAGACAGGTGCAGTCCGCGGCGGATGAGATTACCGCCGGCCAGGGTGAACTCAAGCCCACAACCATACTCTTTACCGATCTGGAAGGATTCACCAGTCTGAGTGAAAAACTGACGCCGACGGATCTGATCAACACGCTCAATGACTACTTTACTGCGATCGTCGAACCGATTGAACGTTTTGGCGGTACCGTCACGCAGTTCCAGGGCGACGCAATTCTAGCCAGTTTCAATCAGCCCGCAACCGATGAAGATCATGCGGCGAATGCGGTTCGCGCCGCCGTGGAGATCCAGAAGATCCTCGACGATCGGAGGTTCGGCGATGGGATGCGGCTTCGCTGCCGGATCGGAATCAACACCGGAATCGTCGTCGGCGGACTGGTTGGTACCAAGGATCGCCTGGGCTACACAGTGCACGGGGACGACGTAAATCTTGCTGCTCGACTCGAGCAGCTCAACAAGGACTACGGAACGACCATACTGCTGTCGGAGAGTACACGGGACATGGCTGGCGCAGAGAACTTTCCGTTCCGTAGAATCGGTGAAGTCCAGGTGCGGGGCAGGCAAAGTGCCACCACCGTGTACACCTTGGATTCAGAGGATTAGCCTGCACATGCAGGCTTACGGATTTCTCGCAAATTTGACATCAAGTTTCAGTCCAAACAGATTAAATTCGTACTATTCTTGATACATTGAGAAAACGTTTCTGGGGGATTCATGACACTTGAGAAAAGACAAAATGCCCTGATCGGTATCCTCGCCGGAGCGCTGGTTTTGCTTTCCACCGCGTCGATGTCCGTCGAGGCGGTCGAAAGAGTGTTCATCGCCATCGGAACGGGCGGCCCGACCGGCGTCTATTTCGTGGTCGGCAATTCAATATGCCGAATGGTGCACAAGCAGGCCGCCGAAGGACGCAGGCAGGGCAGAAAGCACGGAATCAGGTGTGCTGCGCCGTCCACGGGCGGATCGACATACAATATCCGGAACATCGAGCAGGGCGAGCTGGACTTCGGGATCACCCAGTCCGATTGGCAGTTCCACGCTTTCAACGGCACCAGCAAATTCGAAGGAAATCGTTTCGAAAATCTTCGCGCCGTATTCTCCATACACCCGGAACCGTTCCACGTACTCGTGGGCAGGGATTCGGGCATCAACAGCTGGGCTGACCTGCGGGGCAAGCGTGTGAACGTCGGCAACCCGGGATCCGGGCAGCGGGGAACGATGGAGGTCCTGATGGCCGCGCACGGTACGACGGTCAACGATTTCAAGGTTGCTACCGAGTTGACGTCGACCGAGCAGTCCAAGGCACTATGCGACGGCAAGATCGACGCTTACGGATACACCGTCGGAGTACCGAACGCCGGTGTGTCCGTGGCCACCGACGGTTGCGGCGCCAGGATCATTAATTTGAACAGCGGCGTGGAACGAAAGCTGGTCGCCGATAGCCCATTCTACGCATTTGCCAACATACCCAAAGGTACCTACAAATCTTCGGTCTCGGAAGTGACCACTTTCGGTGTCATGGCCACACTGGTGACCAGTGCAGATCAACCGGATGACGTCGTTTACGAGCTCGTGCGCTCGGTATTCGAGAATCTGGAAGACTTCAGGAAACTGCATCCCGCCTTCGCTCAGTTGGAGCCGGGGAAAATGATAGAAGACGGCCTATCTGCGCCGCTACATCCGGGCGCGGAGAAGTATTACAGGGAAAAGGGCTGGATGTAGGCGTGGGACGGAGTTCGTCCTCGCATCGATTCTTCGCGGCGAGGCGCCGCTGCGACAATGTTGGTGCGCTCATCGAGCTGCCTGTAGGAGGCACGCGTCGCGCCTCGGCTCACTGCGACCATCCCCGCTCTCGATAATACTTCCGCGCACCGGGGTGCAGCGGCGCAGTCAAACCCGTGGAGTGCATGTGTTCGGGGGTCAGTGCACTGAAGGCGGGATGGGATTTTCTCAAACGATCCAGGTTCTCGAATACCAATTTGACGATCGTGTAGGCGGTATTCTCATCAAGATCCTCGCTGGCAATGACCGTTTCGAGCAGACCAAATGTGGATACCGCCATGTCATTCGAGCTGTACAGGCCCGCCGGAATGGACATCGCTGAGAAAAACGGGCTGTCTCTGGTCAGCTTGTCGACGCCATGCCCTGCTATCTCCACGAGAGATGCGCCGCACAGGTTGACCATGTGTTTGGTGTCGGCGTTTGGATGCACGTTGAAACGGACCAGCGCGTCAACCGTGCCGAAGCACAGGGCCAGCATGTCCTGAGACTGGGTTGCTGGTAATTCCTCCAGCAGCTTGAAGTCTTTGCGCGACCAACCGTTGACCCGCATAAGATCGTCCATGATGGCCCGTTGCGTCGACCCGGGGTTGCCGATATTAAGTTTTTTGCCCCTGACATCGGCGATTGAATGCAGTTGTTCATCCCCTCGCGCGATCACGGTGAGCGGGACCCCATACAGCGAGAACAAGCTGCGGATATTTCCCAGATCAATATCGAAAAACTCGAACCGTCCGCGTCGGTTGACGGCGTCGTATTGCACGGCGGAATCGATCACGCCCAGGTCGAGCGCGCCGTTCTGGACGTTGGTCAGAGTATGGATCTGATCCGAGCTGTGCAGTCCCTCCGCCGCGGGAAGTACTTGGCAGATCAGGTCGTCTGTCTGGTCGTTGACTAGGCGGCACAGGATGCGGCTCGCATTGTAATTGAATACATTTCTTTGCGAGCTGCCAATCAGCATGTCCACCGCGTGCGCCTGGATCGACGCCAGTGCCAGTGAAACGACCGCCAGGGCGAACACCGCAGGAGTCGTGAAACGCACAATCCCTGTGAGGCCAATGATCGATAGGCATTGCATGGCGCCCTCCTTCACGGGTCGCGGGAGTCACAACGATGAACGCAAATGGATACGTCAAGCCGACAGTATATAGCGATATCATCGAACACTGAAGTTTGCTCGTCGCCGGCTCGGGCTAACGCGCTGATCATCTCGAGATGCGCTATGCGATTAGGGTCGGCAGGGGAGTAAGAGTCAATCGCGGCGCACGGATTAGGGAAAGGGAGTAGGAGCGTTCGCTGGATTATCGGGGCCAAAAGATTAACAAACTACTTCAGAAATAGTGATACCATAGGCCGCTGATTACCCGTTCATCATTACATGGCGGCTATGAGAGGCCTAAAAATAGTTGCCTCTTGATAATAAAATCTTTAGAAACCAACTGTTAAGGAGGATTCAAAATGCGCTTACTGTCATTTGGTAGAACCTTGGCTCTGTCCATTGCGTTGGCTTTGGGATTGAGCGGCGTGTCGGGTCTGGCATCAGCCGAAACCCAGTTCATCAGTATCGGCACCGGTGGTGTTACCGGTGTGTATTACCCAACCGGAGGCGCCATTTGCCGTCTGGTCAACAAGAACAGGAAGGATCATGGTATTCGCTGCTCGGCGGAATCCACGGGCGGCTCGATTTACAATATCAACACAATCCGTGCGGGTGAGCTCGAGTTCGGCGTCGCCCAGTCAGACTGGCAGTACCATGCTTACAATGGGACCTCCAAGTTCGAGGACAAAGGAAAATTCGAAGACTTAAGGGCGGTTTTTTCAGTCCACCCCGAGCCGGTGACAATCATCGCCCATGATGATTCCGGCGTAATGAATATCACCGATCTCAAAGGCAAGCGCCTGAATATCGGCAACCCCGGTTCCGGTACGCGCGGCACTTGGGACGTGCTGGAAGAGGCGCTGGGCTGGCAGCGAAGCGACCTCAAACTGGCGGCCGAAATGAAATCGGCTGAAACAGGTCAGGCGGTTTGTGACGGCAAGATCGACGCCTATTTCTGGTTGGTGGGCCACCCCTCCGCCCTCACCCAGGAATCGCTGGCCACCTGCGCCGCCCATCTGGTCAACGCCACCGGTCCCGAGATCGACAAGCTGGTCGAGGCGAATTCCTATTATCGTACGGCGACCATCCCGGCCGGCATGTATAACAACGATAAAGACGTCAACACATTTGGCGTCGGCGCCACATTCGTATCCAGCGCTAACGTGTCGGATGACGTGGTCTATGTCGTGGTCAAGGCGGTTTTCGACAACTTCGATCAGTTCAAGAAGCTGCATCCCGCGTTTGCCAACCTCAAGGAGACGGAAATGATTACCGACTCGCTCTCCGCGCCGCTGCATCCGGGTGCCGAGAAGTACTACAAAGAACGCGGCTGGATGTAACAATCCCTCTGTTTGAGGGGCGGCCTGGTCGATCCATGGCCGCCCCGTTTTCTCACTCTTTTCAGGTGTCTGCGGCATCTGGCCCGGCGGGCGCATGACGGAGCCGCTCAACCGGGGAGATCGGCAATGGCCAAAGAAGAACGCTCTGCCTCCGATGTAGATGTCGACGATCTGGTAGCTCAGGTCGATACCGGGGCGCGCAACCCTACCGGCTGGCAGGGCCGGTTGATTCTAATCGTTGCCTTTGTCTGGGCCTGCTTCCAGCTCTTCATCGCGTCCAACCTGCCATTCGATCTTACCGATTGGACGGGAATCAGCTTCGTGGTGACCGACTCCAATGCCCGTCTCGCCCACCTGGCATTTGCTTTTTTTCTGGCCGCGCTCGCGTTTCCCCTGTTCAAGACCAGCCCAAGAAATACGATACCGTGGTATGACTGGGTGTTGGGTGCCCTGGGCGTTATCGCCTGCATGTACATCGTATTTTTTCGGAATGAGATCGCGATACGTGCTGGTCTGCCCACCACCGGTGACCTGGTAATTTCCACTATCGGTATGATCATTCTGGGCATTTCGGTCTATCGGTCACTGGGCCTGCCGCTGGTGGTCATCAGCAGCATTTTCGTGATGTACGTATTTTTCGGATCCGCCGAATGGATGCCGGACGCCATACGATGGAAGGGGGCGTCCTATGGTAAGGC
>JAHEIO010000274.1 GCA_024639325.1 Gammaproteobacteria bacterium | reverse complement strand
ATTTGATATCTCCAACCTCTAGGGCGACGTGGTTGATACCCACGGCTCGGGCTTTCCGATCACGATTCTTCGATACCACGCCCGTGAAAAACCCGCCCAACGACAGGGCGGCGCCTGAAAACGGCTTACCAGTAACGCACTCTGCCCACGTCGATGTGTACGAAGTTCGACTTGCGGTAATAGCCCACCCCCCCCATTTCAAGAGATTTTGCGATATCCCGCAGCTTTTTCGTGTCGACGTCGGTCAACCTGACATCCATGGCGTTGCCAAGCAGATGCTGGCTCTTTTTTGCGACACCGCTGCTCTTGGCACGCAGCATATTGTTGGTCTCTGGAGAACGATAAGCCGAAATGACTTGAAAGGTCCCGTTGCTGCCGGCAACGCGCTTGATCGAATGCAGTACGTCGAACACCCTGGGGTCCATCTCGATCGATTGCCCATTTCGAAAATCCGCCAGAAACCGGTTCAACTCACGCAGCGCGTGGGAATCGTATTCACCGTTCTTGTAGTAGCAGACCTCGATGCTTTCCCCGGTATGGGTATGGAAAAATTTGAGGGTTTTCTCGTCTTGAGAGGCGTTTGCAGTCAGGCACGCGGCCATTCCCACGACGCAGCATATTCTTGATATCAACATGATTGGATTCGAATCATCGCCTAGTCAAAAGGGATCCGGACGGTTCGCCCGTATTCGGACCTCGAAGGATACCAATTAACATAGCACTTTTTCCAGTCCGGCGCCGTTTCCGTTTGCATCGGCAGTACGATGCAGGCTCGGTTATGATATCGTAAATCGTATTCGGGGACGCATCGGGCGGACGGCGGGCCATCGGAGCGCGGCCCCGGTTGACGATCTAGCCCGCATTTCTCACCAGGATCCCGAGCGATTGCGCAGGACAGGTGCCGATGAACGCCGGGCTGGAGTGAGATGCATAGCCGGTGCTATGGATCGAATGAAGCCCAAGTGCATCGGGGCCTGGACCAGCCAGCGCCGGGATAGGCGTTTCCAAGACACACTGTTTCTTGGACAAATCCATAGACCTCGATGTTTGCCATGCTTCACGAGATTCTATAGCCGCCTGGTGAGAAATGCGGGCTAGAGCAACCCACACGATGGAGTCCCAAATGAGCACATTTCAGACAATCACGCCAGTCGATGGCTCGGTATTCGTCGAGCGGCCTTTTGCCTCGGATGCCGAAATCACCAATGCGGTGCAAAAAGCGCGTCAGGCCCGCAGTGAATGGGTAAACACGGACGTCAGCGTGCGTGCGGCCTTCTGCGCCCGGGCAATCGATGCGTTCGTCGCTAGAAAGGACGAGATCTCCCGGGAACTGACCTGGCAAATGGGCCGTCCCATCGTATTCGCACCCAGCGAGGTCGGCGGTGTCGAGGAGCGCGCGCGCTACATGATATCGGTCGCCGAGAAATCGCTGGCCACGGAAGAGATCACGCCCAAACCCGGCTTCACCCGTTATATCAAGCACGAACCCGTCGGCACCGTTTTCGTCGTTGCGCCTTGGAACTACCCCTATCTGACCTCTGTCAATGCCATCATACCGGCGCTGCTGGCCGGCAACGCGGTGATCCTGAAGCATTCCGTTCAAACTCCGCTGTGCGCCGAGCGCTACGCGCAGGTTTTCCAGGAGGCCGGGCTGCCGGAAGGTGTATTTCAGTATTTGCACATCACGCACGACTCGACCCGGCGCATCATCCAGTCGGATGAGATCGATTTCGTCGCATTTACCGGCTCCGTGCCCGGGGGCCGCAGCGTCGAGCAGAGCGCAGCGGGGAGGTTCATCAGTCTCGGCCTCGAACTCGGCGGCAAGGATCCGGCCTATGTCCGACACGATGCCGACCTGGAACATGCCGTCGAAACCACCGTTGATGGTGCATTCTTCAACAGCGGCCAGTCCTGTTGCGGCATCGAGCGCATCTATGTCGGCAAGGAATTGTTCGAACCATTCGTGGAAGGCTGTGTGGAACTGGTCAGAAGCTACCAGCTGGGTCGGCCGGACGATCCGAAAACGACCCTGGGGCCGCTGGTCAAGGCGTCAGCGGCCGATTTCGTCCGCAGACAAACCGCCGATGCGATCGCGGCGGGCGCACGGGCGCACATAGACCCCAGTTCGTTCGCGATGGACCAGGCTGGAACGCCCTACCTGGCACCCCAGGTCCTTACCGGGGTCGATCACTCCATGGCGGTGATGACGGAAGAAAGCTTCGGCCCGGTGGTCGGCATCATGCCGGTCAACGATGATGCCGAGGCAATACGGCTGATGAACGACAGCGAATTCGGTCTGACCGCCTGCGTGTTCACCTCGGATGCGGATGCCGCGGTCACGATCGGAGACCAGATCGACACGGGCACCTGGTTCATGAATCGTTGCGACTACCTCGACCCGGCGCTGGCCTGGACCGGGGTGAAGAAATCAGGGCGGGGCTGCACGCTTTCCCATCTCGGTTTCCATTATTTGACCCGACCGAAGTCGTATCACCTGAAGACAAAGCTAAAATGAGGCATCTCGGAGCGGGGCGAGCCGCCGGCAACCCGATTGACGCTGCATAATGATCGTAGGAGCGGCGCCTCGTCGCGATCAATCAGTACGGGTGCGCATCCAGTGTAGTCCTGGGGTTGCGCAGATCATGAAGGGAGGGTGTCATCACCGTGATACACCTCGGGTCAGGGCATGGCGTTGTGCATGGGCCGCCTGATTTCCTGGGCGACGTCGGCACGGCCGAAAAGCGACTGAGACATGTTGGGCTCCTTGTATATGAATATCATGAGAACCACGAATGACACGACAAGAAAAGCACTGAATGCCCTGCCGATTCTTATCAGGCGCTTACTGGGCAGAGGTTGATACACACCGAACTGCCGCGGCTCTAGATTGTCCTGCTCGTGCAGTTCCACT
>JAHEIO010000035.1 GCA_024639325.1 Gammaproteobacteria bacterium | reverse complement strand
TCGAACCCAGACAGTTTCGCTTCAGCTAAACTGCTAAAAACCTGCCTGCTTTGACCTGGAAAAATATCCTAAAAGAGCCGCTGCTGCATTTTGTATTGCTGGCCGCCGTGCTTTTTGCCATCGACCATATGTGGTCTTCGATACAAAAGGAGAAGATTACTGTTGACCGGCAGAGTGTCAACTACTTGATCAAGCAGCGCGAGGATCTATCCCGCATTTCTCACCAGGATCCCGAGCGATTGCGCAGGACAGGTGTCGATGAACGCCGGGCTGGAGTGAGATGCATAGCCGGTGCTATGGATCGAATGAAGCCCAAGTACATCGGGGCCTGGACCAGCCAGCGCCGGGATAGGCGTTTCCAAGACACACTGTTTCTTGGACAAATCCATAGACCTCAATGTTCGCCATGCTTCACGAGATTCTATAGCCGCCTGGTGAGAAATGCGGGCTAGAACTGCGCAGGCTCTCGCCTGAAGAACGGCGGGCGACCATCGAATCCTTCGTGGAAGACGAGATCCTCTATAGCGAGGCCTACAAGCGCGGCCCGTCGAGGCGGCGATCGCGCGGCAGGACAGACCTATCCGATCCGTGCAATTCCTCTTGGTTTTGGGGTTTATCGTAGGTCAGGTCTCCTTTGATGACGGCACTTGGCTGAATCCCAATGGATTCTGCTTAGAGTTCCACATCTCCACCGATCGAGCCCGCCACAATAATTTCTCCGCCCGCCGCTTTCAGCTCACGGCCCACGTAGCCGGCCACAGTGATGGTGCCACCGGCAAGCCAAGCTCGTTCACCGACCATGCTGCGCGAACGCAGCCCCGATTGACAACACAGTCAAAAGGACAAGAGCCAGACCAATGCTAATGTTAGGGAAGCTCTGATAAATTGTGTCATTGCGAGGAGCGTGCCGAAGCTGCGAGCGATGCGTGGCAGGACGCGGCAATCCAGAAGTTCTTACAAGACAACAGTACTGGATTGCTTCACCTCGTTCGCAATGACTAATTACTGAATTAATCAGAGTTTCCTTTGGCATTCTCATTATCGTTTTCCAAAAGTAGGGTTGACGTACCGATGGTGAAATATCGATTCCACCGCCAGGTCATCGTCTGACCGCTATTTAATCAACAGTCATGAACTTTTTCTATGATGTCCGTCAACTTGGTGCGCTCTCGTTTGGACGCCAACCAAATTTGGACGGAAAATTTGGACGGACCGACACAGGGTCAACTTTAGCAAATAGAATATATGCAAAACTTCTTACCGCAATTCTATCAATCAACCGTGGTGAAACCATGAACGAGAAGGTAAACGATCCCCATTACTGGGGAATTGACAACGATTACGGAGTATTGCGTGACGTGTTGCTGGGCAAACCGGATTACTTCAGGTGGGTGGAAGCTGGACCGCTGATCGGGCGCACGTTGAAAAATATGCACAAGACCGGGATCGAGTTCGACTTCGAACTGTCGCAACGACAGCATCGGGACATGGTGCGCATCTATGAAAAGGCGGGTGTTACCTGCCACTATCTGGACGCCGACCCAGTCCTGCACCGCAATTTCTTTGCGCGAGATTCAAGCGCGATGACGCCCTGGGGCGCGTTGATTTGTCATATGCAACTGAAGTGCCGCCGCGCCGATTATGTCAGCGTGATCAAGTTTTACCGTGAGAACAATATCCCGATCTGGAACTATGCGACCGCCGGACATTTCGAAGGTGGTGACTTCGTCATTCTGGAGCCGGGTACGGTTTTGATCGGATACTGCGGCGAACGTTCCGAGCAGGAGGGTTCCGAACAGGTTGCCGAATTCGTGCGCAGTGAAGGTTGGGATGTGGAGGTGGCGCCGATTCCGGCGCTGTTCGTCCATATGGATGGTCTCGTCGTGCCGCTCGATGACAAGTTGGTGGTCTGCTGTCTCGATGCGCTTGAGGGTTGGGTCATCGACTGGCTCAAGGCGAAAGGTTTCGATTTCGTCGACGTCGGTTTTGCCGAAGCCAAGGACCTCGGGGTAAACCTGGTGTCGCTCGGTAACAAGCGGGTGTTGTCAATGGCGGGCAGCGTCAAACTCAACCAGGACTTGCGGGATCGTGGCTATGAAGTGTTTGCACCGGACATGTCGATGTTTACTTTGGGGGGCGGTGGAGTACATTGTCTTTGTCAGGCATTGAAAAGAGATCCGGTATCACTATGAAAGCAACAACCCAGTTACGAGTCGATGGCCAACGCCTGTGGGACAGTATTATGGCAATGGGGGAAATCGGGCCCGGCAAGCATGGCGGTTCCAGCCGCCTCGCGCTGACCGATGCCGATCGCGAGGGGCGCGATCTTTTCGTGCGCTGGTGTGAAGATATCGCTTGCGGCATTCGGGTCGACGATATGGGTAACATCTTTGCGCGACGCCCGGGGCGTAATAACGACCTGCCACCGATCGTTGCAGGCAGCCATCTCGACACCCAGCCGCACGGCGGCAAGTTCGACGGAATCTACGGCGTGCTGGCCGCGCTCGAGGCGGTGCGTACCCTGCACGACAATGATGTGACGACGGAAGCACCGCTCGAAGTGGTGGTCTGGACCAACGAGGAAGGGTCTCGCTTTGCACCCGCGATGATCGCGTCGGGCGTGTATGCCGGGCTGTTCGCAAAGGATTATGCCTGGGCGATTACCGATAGTGACGGCAAGTCGCTCGGCGACGAACTGGAGCGCATTGGCTATAAAGGGGATATGCCCTGCGGTGAAAATAGGATCGGGGCGTTACTGGAGGCGCATATCGAACAGGGCCCGATTCTGGAAGCGGACAATCATCAGATTGGAGTCGTCGTCGGCGCACAGGGCCAGCATTGGTATGATGTAACCTTGAAAGGCCAGGACTCGCATGCGGGTTCGACGCCGATGCCGGGTCGGCGCGATGCGCTGGTCGCCGCGGCCGAAGTCATTTCCACGGTGCAGGCACTGGCTCTCGAACATACCCCGCAGGCGGTCAGCACCGTGGGCGAGATGGAAGTCAGGCCGAATTCCCGTAATACCATTCCCGGTGAAGTGTTCTTCACCATCGATATCCGTAATCCGGATGAAGCCGTGCTGGCGCAGATGGCGGCGCAGACAAACGCCATGGTGCCGGCCATCGCCGACAAACACGGGGTCGAATGTGAGCTCGTCGAAATCTGGGACAAGCCGCCGGTCAAGTTTGATCCCGACTGTATCGCGGCGGTGTCGAAGGCGACCGAGGCGCTTGGTTACGCTCATCAGCAAATGGTGTCGGGCGCCGGTCACGACGCCTGCCAGGTTTGCCTGGTGGCGCCGACCTCGATGATCTTCGTGCCCTGTGCGGGCGGACTCAGCCACAACGAGCAGGAAAGCGCCGAACCCGATGACCTCGAAGCCGGTTGCAACGTGCTGTTGCATGCCATGCTGGCGCTCGCCAATTAGTAGCGTGCCTCGAAAAACCGTTTTTCCCGAAGGCCACTGGAGTCTGCGGGTCGATATCCCTTTCAGCATGGGCGTTGCCTGCGGCGACCTAATTTTTCTTTGCGGGCAGGCCGACCTTGAAGGCGAAGGAAAGGTTTGCAATGCCGGAGATTTATCGAGGCAGTCGCAGAGCGCGATCAGCCACATCGGTAACCTGTTTCACGAACTCGATGCGGGTCTCGAAAACCTGGTCAAGCTGGTGGTTTTCTACGTGCCCGATGAAGGCCTTTGCGAAGCCGACTACATCGGCGCGCTCGCGGCAATGTTGCCGACAGTCAATCGACCGGTTATTACGCTGGTGCCGGTACCGCGCATGTTTTACCCGGGGCTGGTCGTCGAAATCGATGCCTATGGTTTCGCGGGCGATGCAATCGAGCGCGTCGATATTCCCGACGATAATGGTTTTTCAACTATCGTCAGGGCCGGTGAAATGATTTTCGGCGCGGGTATAGATGCCGGCGATGAATCTGGCGTCGTGATTGCCGCAGACGATGTCGTGACGCAAAGCCGGATCGTTCTGGACCGGCTTGCAACCCGGCTCGAAGCGGTGGGCTCGCAGGTCACCGACCTGGTCAAGATTAACAACTGGTATGTCGCCGGCGGCGGCGCCGAGGAGTGGGCGGAAAGCGCGCGCGTCAGGGCTGCGTTCTATACCGACCCCGGCCCCTGTGCGACCGGCATCCCGGTGCACGGCCTGAACCGACCCGGTGCGATGATCCGCACCGATTTCTGGGCGATGCTCGATTCTTCGGGCAATCCAATTGAAAAATCACACTACTGGCCCGAGGGACACTGGGACTGGCCGATACACCTGCCGTTCAAGCACGGGTTGAAATGCCGCAACCTGGTGTTTGTCGGCGGCCAGGTTTCAATGGACCCTGCTGCAAACGTCATCGATCCGGGGCAGATGGAAGATCAGACGCGCACCAGCATGGATAACATCGGCAGGGTGCTCGCCGGCTTCGGGCTCGATCATGCCGATATCGTCAAGCTCAATACCTACTACCAGGGGTCGACCGGCGCCGATGGTGCGGGCGATGCCGGCGATTTACACGGCAATGTCACGATTCGGGGGGGCTATTTCCAGAAACCCGGACCGGCGTCGACCGGAATCCCGTTCCGCTGCCTCGCTTACGACGGCATGATGGTCGAAATCGAAGCGATCGCGATGACCGATCAGGCCTGAACCGGCTGGAAGAACCTGTCCGGCATCACCACCAGCTTGCCAAAATAGGTTTTCACCATGAAGTCGGTCCGGGCGCGTTGAAACTCGCTCAGGAGTTGGTTCGCAAACAGACTCGGCCCGTGCTCTTGCCGGATTCGATGTATTCGACGAGGCGCGCAAAGGCTTCGATAGCCCCTGTCTGGGATTTCATTCCAGATTTGTATCCCTTAGATCAAAGTCTCAATTGCTTTTGGCTGAGCGCCCGCCGGTGTTTGTTCTTTATTGATTCTGAATTCAACGATTTGACAATAACAAAAAGCGGCACCCTATCAACGACGTGCCCCCCTACTTTCAGCGAAGTAGCCTACCAGCGATTCCAAGCGCAATCAGTGTGAAGACAATTGCTGTTCCACGAAGTGCAAATGTGGCGCCATCAAGTCTCCGTACGGACGGAGCCAGTGACATGATTAATCCAAAAAATGCAAACATGATCAATCCCGCAACCCCGATCCACTCTGCTTCGAACATCTCCAAACCTTTGATCGCAATGTACTTGAAACTCCCTTGACGATACACAATGAAGTGGATGCAGTCAATGTGCGCCACATGGAGTTACCTCGCTTCCGTGGACGGTTTTGGATTCGAGATTTCTGAAGTGTTGTGCACTACGGCAAGGGTGAATCCGATGCCCCGCTGCTAGTCGCAGTGACACGAATTGTCCGCGATCGAAGCGCTGCGTGTAATGGCTTGGACATAACCGGACTCCGAGGCGAAAGCGAATCCTGAGGTGCAGTACCATAGTTCCTCTGTTGATCCCAAGGATCATTTTTCGTGACAGACTAACGGCTACTGTCCAAATTTGCTTTCATCTTGCATGCGGACCTTGCTGACTCTACATCATTATTAGTCCAACAATACGGAGCGTTAGCCCACAAGCAAATCCAAGACACCTTCCGCCGTTTTAGCGACATCATTACTAGGGAACATCTGAATTATTGGTGATCATATGATTGCAATCCCTAGAAATCGGCGCGAGGCGCGCCTCCTACTGTAGGAGCGGCGCCCTCGCCGCGATTAATCAGGGATTCCCTAAGGAAGCTCTGATCATTAGCGTCCCCGCGGGGAGCGACGCGACGCGGCAATCCAGCAGTTCTTTTATTACGACACCGCTGCATTGCTACACTTCGCTCGCAATGACGAAATACTGAATTAATCAGGGCGTCCCCAAATATATTTGACATAAGCCAACCGTCAAATCGGATGTGATTGGGTTAGATTCGCGCCACGGCCAACTGCCGCAAGCGGCCCGGCAGGGAATCCGGCCGGGCTGAGGCGGCTACCACGCTATTAGTTGGCAGATCGATAGAACCACAAACAGCACTTGCATCTAAAATAGGAGATTCCACCGCTGTCGGGCCGATTCCGATCATTCTCTATCGCTTTGGGTTGAGATATGATGCGGTATCCATCTGTTCAAATCTGGAGGAACATTTCAGCAATGAGACTTGCAAGCATTTTTGTAGCTGCGATCGGATCGGTTCTGACCGTGTCCGGAGCGCTTGCCGCCGTACAATCCAAGCCCGTTTCCTATCAGGATGGTGAGAACCAACTGACCGGACACATATATTGGGATGATTCGATTGAGGGCAAGCGCCCCGGTGTCCTGGTGGTACACGAATGGTGGGGGCTCAATGACTATGCTAAAGGGCGTGCGGCGCTGCTCGCCGAGATGGGCTACGTGGCCTTTGCGCTGGACATGTACGGCAGTGATAAGGTAACGACGCACCCTGCGCAGGCGAAGGAGTGGTCAAGCGCGACAACCGCGGACCTCGATGCCTGGCGAACGCGCGCCATGAAAGGGCTTGAGCAACTGGGCGAGAATTCACTCACCGACGCCAACCGGATTGCGGCAGTGGGCTACTGCTTTGGCGGTGCGACCGTAATGCAGCTTGCCTATGCGGGAGCCGATCTCAAAGGCGTGGTCAGTTTCCACGGTTCACTGCCATTGCCGAATGGTAACGAGGCGACCATGATCAAAGGCAAGGTGTTGATCGAGCATGGCAACGATGACGCCTTTATTCCGGCCGAACGGGTTGAGGCATTCAAAGCCGCACTAAGCGAAGCCGGCGTCACGATGACCTTCCATGGTCATGACGGCGCCCGTCACGCGTTCACCAATCCTGACGCGGGCAGCTTCGGCATCGAGAATCTCAAATACGACCAGTCTGCCGATGAAGCCTCATGGAAATCCATGCAGATGCTGTTTGGTGAGATTTTCTAGTGAGGCGCAATTTTTCCTGGAAGCGGTGCGACTAGACCTCAATGAATTCTCCGTATGAAGACAGAGACCCGGAATCGTTGAGGGAATCCTCAGACGAGGAGCAGAATTTAATCCAAAGTACTGATTGCCAAAGTGGCGCCTCTCATATCCGTCATCCTTTATTTTGGCTTTCTGACGGAAGATGGTGGCGCACCAAGCCAGCGAAAAAACGTTGGTTTCGTACATCATCGGAATAGGGCCGCCAGTGCCGGCGTCTGGCCAGAAATTCCGGCTGCAGTCGTTCACATTCACGCAATGCGCTCTTCGCATCTTCAACGCGGTCCAGGTGGGCCAAGCAAATCGCATAGCGATACTGTAAATCTGGATTTTCCGGCCTGAGATTGACGGCTTTCTCAATCCACTCGAGTGCCCTTTCAGGCTTTTCCAGGCTAAGATAAGCGCGGCAAAGATAGGCCATGATCGTAGGACAGAACGGGTCACGCGGACTGAGTTGCAGTCCCTGCTCCATCTTGCTGATGCCCTCTTCGGTTCTGCCAACCAGGTCCAGGCGATTACCCAGCCCCATGCGCGCCTGGGCGCTATAGGGATTGAGCTGTAGCGAAGTTTCCGCTTCGCTGATTGCTTTCTGTAACTGCTCATCCCACGCGTAGGCCACACCAAGCACATAGTGCGCAGATGCTGAACGATCATCGAGTTTAACGGCCCGCGTCGCCGCTTCCAGCCCTTTTTTCATCAATACTTGGCGTTCATCTGCGCCGACTAACGCGATGTTTGCCAGATAGGACCAGGCCATTCCCGCCCAGGCATCAGCGTAGGTCGGATCAAGTTCGATCGCGGACTGGAACATCTTCCTGGCAGGTTTATGATCGTCGGGCGTGTGCCTGTTGACGAGAGCCATTCCGCGCAACACAAAATCCCAGGCCGACAGGTTTTCCGGGCGTTTGACGGCTGCTTTTTCCAGTTCTGCTTGGGCTAACTCCGGCTGGATTGTGGCCACGATTTTCTGGGTAATTTCATCCTGGACATCGAAGATATCGTCCACGGTGCTGTCAAACTTACCCGCCCACACATGATGCCCCGTTTCCGCATCGACCAGTTGGGCTGTAATACGGATGCGTTCCCCGGCTTTGCGAATACCGCCTTCAAGAACATATCGGGCGCCGAGTTCCGTGGCGACCTGCTGGATCCGAATAGCCCGGCCTTTGTAGGTGAATGTTGAATTTCTTGCGATTACCGGAAAAGACCGAAAGTGTGAGAGCGCAGCAATGATGTCTTCCGTGATACCGTCACTGAAGTATTCCTGCTCGGGATCACCACTCATGTTGGTGAACGGGAGGACCGCAATGGATGGTTTCTCAAACAATTCTGGCGCTGTTGCGTCAGGCTGGGCCAATACTTCAGGTTCGGGTACAACGGCCCCAGGTTTCAGGCTGACCGCATAAACTCTGACTGGTTCATCGAATCCCTTTGCATGATGTTCGCCTAAAGTCTTGTAGCTAAGTGGGAAGCGCTTCGGTACTGTTTCGTAAGCTGCCCCTTGGATACACAGGGAACCTTGTTCAGCCAGTTGTTCCAGCCGCTGCGCCAATACGACTCCCGCGCCGGTTATGGTCTTATCTGCTACTACCACTTCTCCCATGGCAATTCCAACTCTAAACACCGGACGAATCTCATCGGCCAACTCCTCATTGCGAGTGGCGTTGTCGGTCTGAAATGCAATTGATGCGCATATCGCGTCTGACACTCTGGGAAATTCGGCAACAATCGCATCGCCTCGAACCTCACGTGCGATACCGCCATAGTTGCTGATAATTTCAGAAAAACGGAGGAATGCGCCCTGAATGCGTTCGTGAGCCAGCGTCTCATTCGACTGGACGAGCGCGGTAGAGCCAACAATGTCGGCATGCAGGATTACAGCAAGTTTGCGGGTAGGTGTGCCTGCCACTTCAACTCTTTATAGTTTGAATTCAAGATCAGTGGGCCAAATTCTATCTTCCCAAGTGAAGTATTAGGGACAAGATAGACACGACAAAGATAACAAGGGCGTGTCGACGCTACATATTCTGGCAAACTCAAGGGTCAGAAACTAGCCGTTTTCGCCAACCACAGGGCATCCATCAACTGTCCAGTTAGTGCAATTTCCGGGCGTACCCTGATCGGATCACGACCGGCAGCTGTGGTTCAGGTCCAGCCTATTAGCCTATGACCATATTTCAATTCCTCTTCTGACGGGTATTCCGGATACCTCGGTCCGCGACGATTAATCTGGTGTCCACAACCCATCGGGGCATGCGTTGCAAACGGGGCTATGCCAAAACCGCCCGTTAATGTGACAGGATCTCGATCCCTGTAATATATACGCTTTAATTCAAGCAGGGCTAAGTGAATATTAGTAAACTTAACATCCACTATAGGTTGATTGATTAGGGCAATAATAGAACACCAACAGGTCTCCGGAGATGAAAGCGAGAGAACCATACCGAGAGAAGTTCAAAAAAATCCAGGCCCAAACTCTTTTTCAAAACCTGGATGGGCGCGAGCAAAAGGTTGTTCGCACAATCGCGTTCGACAATTGCTTCACCCTGCGGGAATTAGCAAGCTTCGTCGAGTCGAGTATAGATCTGACCATGTGGAACGAGAAATCCCTTAGCTCCAGTTGGGTGCAGTGGAGAAAAGAAAGCGATTTATGCGGCAGGGAATTCAAGAAATGGGCTTTTGATCGGCAGGAAAAGCTGCTGAAAAAGCTGGTGGAGGAAGAAACCAATTACGGCACAAAGGAAAACACCGGCCCGCGATACCGCGCAAAAAACGCAAAAATCCGCACGGACGTTCAAAAAGGGAGGGTTTTTGGGATGTGTCCGGTGCAGTCGGAGACGACACTCTGCTGCAATCTGCGCACCATTGACGCCGTGAAAAACTGCGGCTTCGGCTGCAGTTACTGCAGCATTCAGACGATGTATACCGGCGATAATATTCTGTTCGATGAAGATTTCGGAGAAAAGCTGGATGCCATAGAACTCGACCCGGAAAAGGGATACCACATTGGCACCGGGCAGTCCTCAGATGCGCTGATGTGGGGGAACAAGAACGGCATCTTGGACGATATGTTTCGATTTGCAAGAAAGTGGCCCAATGCCGTGCTCGAGTTCAAGACCAAGTCACGAAACATCGATCACTTTTTACGATCCGATGTGCCGGCTAACATCATCTGCTCCTGGTCCTTGAATCCGGACGTTGTCATTCAAAATGAAGAGCACTTTACCGCGAGCCTCTCTCAAAGATTGGATGCCGCGCGGCGGTTGTCGGACAAGGGTATTAGGCTGGCTTTCCACCTGCACCCCATGGTGTACTACGAAGGTTGGCGGGGCGAATATTCGTCATTGATCGAGAGAGTAACTGAAAACTTCGATCACGATGAAGTTGCCTTCATTTCGTTCGGAGCGCTGACGTTTCCGAAACCCATCATTCGTAAAATCCGAACCAGCGGCATAAAGACCAAGATCCACCAGATGTCGATGTCCCCGAATCCGGAAGGGAAAATGACCTACCCGGGCCACATCAAAGAGAAGCTGTTTGGCCATGCTTACCGGGCCTTTTCGATCTGGCACGGCAAGGTGTTTTTCTACCTGTGCATGGAGGAAGCGAAATTCTGGGAAACCACTTTTGGCAAACGGTTTCCGGACAACGAAGCATTCGAAAAGGCTTTGCTGGAAAGCGCCCGATCAAAGTTTGATAACACATAAGGTCGGATGCGCGAGACGAGCGCCGCGTGAGTCGGAGCCCGCTAGGAACGGTTGTTCGCATGTAATGAAAAGGGTGCTGGTCCACATCACCAGACCCGCAGTACAGTTTTCACTAAATTGATCCAGCGGAGAACCGTTCGCCTGATCAGCCGGTACAGAACCGAACCGTCGAGCGTCGTTGACTCCCTAATTTACTTGGCCAGCAACCGATCCAACTGGTTGGCAAAGGCCTGGCGGTCGCCCTGGCTGAACGACGCCGGCCCTCCAGTATCTACTCCGCTGTTACGCAGGGTGTCCATAAAATCTCGCATACTCAGACGCTGGCGGATATTCTCTTCGGTGTAGAGGTCACCACGCGGGTTTAGGGCTTGGCAGCCTTTGGCGACTACCTCGGCAGCCAGCGGGATATCCGCAGTTATCACTAGGTCACCCGTCTTGGCTCGCTGCACTATGTGGTTGTCCGCGACGTCAAAGCCGGCCGCAACTTGGATCGAACAAATATAGCGGGACCTGGGAACTTCGAGGAATTGGTTGGCAACCAAGGTCACCGGCACACTCAGCCTATCCGCGGCTCGATACAGAATCTCCTTGATCACTTTCGGGCAAGCGTCGGCATCGACCCAAATCTGTTTTAATTCCATTAACTACTAGTGCCCTGTCTCACAAATGGCTATCTTATTTAGTACCACGCGGGTGTAAATAGTGTGTTTTACTGGATTGTTTCGCTGCGCTCGCAATGACTGCGGTTGTCATCGCGAGGAGCTTGGCGACGCGGCGATCCAGTCAAAATCTGTGCTCCGCAGGAGACAATCGCCTCAAGACAAATGCAAAGCTATTTTTGAAACAGTACACTAGGAGGGAAATCTACATGGTTTCCAGGGGCGCAAACAAAAGTCACCTTCTTTACCATCTCACGTTGCCGTTTGGCGAATGTATGTTTGCTTTTGGCCATTTCGACCCTCATTCGTTGTTACGCACGCCAGGCCGTCCGCGTGCTAATAACAATGCACCCAAATCGATACCAAGACTAAGTTTTCTCAGCGATTGCCGCGACCGCCACCGCGCCGGCCACCACCAGGACCGCCGCCATCACGCCAAGCTGGCCAAACCTATCCTGCAGGGTTTGCTTGTTGACGGAGAAAGGTAAGTTTCCGACGTAAGTTTTCCTGCTTATTATACCTCCTAAGTTTCGATAACCGCCAAACAGGATGCAGACAAGCTGCCCGATCACCAATCGCCTGGTTCAATGTAAGTATTCTCGAATCGACTGATTCTGAGCGACCAGAAGGAGCCGGAACCCTGTTGAAGTACTGGTAACGATTCCGTCTGCGGACTACTCAAACCAAACCGTTGCAGTCTTGAAAATCCTGCTCGCCGAAATACAAGCGATGATTTCACGCCAGACAGAAAGCGATAGTTTAAACTAGCGTATCAATACATCTTTCGACGATTTGAATTGTTCTGGGGGTTTAAGTTATGAAAATTGACGGTAGTTGTCACTGTGGTTCCGTTACTTACGAAGCGGAACTGGACCCTGAGGCGGTCGGCATCTGCCACTGCACGGACTGCCAGACACTGTCGGCATCGGCCTTCCGCACCGTAGGAATAGTCAAGGCGGGAGATTTTCGCTTGCTGACTGGCGACCCAAAAATCTACGTCAAAACCGCCGATAGTGGAAATCGGCGCGAACAGGCGTTCTGCGACAATTGTGGTTCAGGTATTTATGCCGCATCGGTTGGCGACGACCCTAAGGTACGTAACATTCGGATGGGCACGGTGCATCAGCGCGCTCAATTTTCGCCTCGGTTTCAACTCTGGTGCCGGTCTGCTCAGCCCTGGCTACCTGCGATTGACACACCTGGAAAGTCCAATCAGCAATAGGTGGACAATTCCGAGTGGCTCAAAATACGGCTCAGTACTCACTGCAGAACTTCACAGAATCTCAAGCGAAGCCAAATGAGGGATCCAGTAGCGGAACATCTCGGGACCAGAGTGCGGCAAACCCACCCTGTTCTGCTTTCTAAGCAAGGGATGCTTGATGAAGCGCGGAGGGAACCGGGCTGGAACAGGCCTCTATCGGGAAGTTGACGCCAAGGGTCAACCGCCCATTAACATAGACCGATTGGAGTACGCGCCCGAAGGTGCGCTCATTCATCCAGCGTAAAATCGATATGGATGTGGTTCCCGTCCGGGTCCCATAGGTTGATCTGGAAAAGATTGATCTCGGGGAGATCAAGGCGACGGTATTGCTCACCCAGGGCGCATAGTCTCGCCTCCAATTCATCACCGCCAGTAGCCGAGAACGCAAAGTGCTCAAGTTTCAGATCCGCCTCGGATCCGGTGCCGGGTGTGCCTTCAATGCCAACCAGATGCACTGCAGCCGCATCGCCCGCATACATCCACGCACCGGGGAAAGGAAAGTTCGGTCGATCTCCGCTACGCATACCCAAAACGTTGGTGTACCAATTGATCATAACGTCGAGTCGGGTGGTACGCACATTGACGTGGTCGAGCTTTCTAATTTGCATTGCGACTGTTTCACTAAGTTGGTGATCCGGGTTGAGACTAGACCAATCCGCTCAAGCTGTCATCAATCAATGGCGCCGGCATAAAAAATCGCCTCGCCCGGCTTGAAATATTGCACCTCAGGCCCGACCGCATCGACGACGCCGGCAGCGTTATAACCTAAGATACCCCAACCGCCCGCGTCAGGCTCCTGACGAACACGTAGTGTGGTGTCAACGGGATTAACCGATACGGCACAGATGTTGACCAGCAGATCGTGGCCTTCGACGTTGGGTATCTCAAGGCGGTGCCTTCGCAAGTGGTCCTGGAGGAATTCGTAGAGGCGGGTACAAAGTACACGATTACGCACAATTGAACTGGTATGGATTTCGTGTTGCTCTGGATCAGCCTATAACGAACACATCATGGTCACTGTCTGCATTGGTCGGGTCCGGCCTGTTGGAAAAACGCTCATCTTTCCTGCCCCAGATCGTTGTCGATAGGCAGTTTTCACCTACTAAGCGGGTCGATCAAACTGGTGAGAAATGCGGGCTAGCGGATATTTTTGCGTAGCACTCGCAACGGCCATCCGTATCCCTGGCAAGCGAAATCAGACAACCCAGGTGCAGACAGTTAGATCTTGCTGGCGATGATCGTAGCTTCATTGATGGCGTTCTCGACGGTGCGAGGTGCTACGCAGTCACCGATACTGTAGACATCGAATTTTGCACCTTCCCAATCACCCACCATTTCGTCATTGGCACGGCACCCTGGCCAGTCAACCATGAGATCTATACCGCTCCGGTCACTGCGACGATCGTCAAAAACATTTCTCAACGTTACGGTGTTGGAAGATGCACGATCCACTACATTTCCAGCAGTAAAGCAACAGTTTTTCCTTCCCAGTCTCTCATACCAGGCATTGCGGTTAGTCGGATCGAGATCCGCAGCCACCGCTATATCAGAGGTGACGATTTCAACTTCAACATTTTGTTTCAGCAGTAACTCGGCGGCGGCAAGACCTGCCTGTCCCCGACCTTCATTACACACCAGGGCTTTTTTAGCTTGCGTAGTGCTGCCCCGAAGGAGAGTGTGTGGAGAAACGATTTCAATGTGGTGATCCCCGGCGACAGTCCGGCAATAGTCGTCCGACCCGGTGGCGATAATTACCACGTCAACGTCTAAACGATCGACATCATCCCTACTCATTGGTTGATTCGTATAGACCTGCGCGCTCAGTCGATCCAGTTCGCTGATTCTCCAACGAATAATATCGCCCAGCTCTCCCATGGAAGGCGCCGCCGCCCACAAAGCGAGTTGACCCCCTACTGTTCTGTCCGCCTCAAATACCCTGACCTCATGACCCCGTTCACAAGCAATGCGTGCACACTCCAGTCCTGCGGGTCCAGCTCCAATCACCACGACTCTGCGGGGCTCGGCGGTTTGGCCCAACAGCGACCCGGGCTCAGACACAAAAGCGTTGTGCATGCATCTGATCGGTTTGCCGAGATAACGATTGGCGATGCACGTATTGGCGCCGACGCAGGGGCGGATTTGCTTTATCGCATTACGTTTTATCTTGGTCACGATCTCGGGATCACAGATGTGCGCACGGGTCATCCCCACCATGTCGGCGTGCCCGGCCGCAATGATACTTTCCGCGTGGTCGGGGTCCGTGATTCGACCAACCGTGAAGACAGGAATATTTATCACCGAGCGGATTGCGGCGGCGAGGTGGACAAAAACGCCGTGCTTGGCAGGCGTGGGCGCCCAGTGCCGGGCGCGACCAAGGTGGGTGATGTTGGTGTGGGCAATCACATTCAAATAGTCGATCAATCCGGTGTCGGCTATCTGACTGACGATGACTTTCATATCCTCAAGACTCAACCCGCCGGGTTCGAACTCGTCTCCCGGTACTCTCAATCCAAGAATACGGGCCGGACCAATCGCCGCCCTGACGGTTTCCAACACTTCGAGAACGAAACGC
Source organism: Gammaproteobacteria bacterium (assembly GCA_024639325.1). Lineage (GTDB taxonomy): Bacteria > Pseudomonadota > Gammaproteobacteria > Arenicellales > JAANXG01 > JAHEKE01. The sequence continues at coordinate 21,568 of JAHEIO010000035.1, read as the reverse complement.
ATCCTGTTTTCCGGGCTGCCTCCGTAACCATCCTTGCGATGGTTGGTGAGCGGCGACATAAAAGCCTGGGGGAGGAAACCAAACGCACCCAATATTTCAATCCCGTCCATGTTGCCGGCAGCCACCCGTGCGGCCGCGGCGCCGTGAGCATCAACCACTTCCCGAATCTCGGAAGCATTCATCTCATGGGGAATATTGCCCGTCGTTTCTGACCGGACAGCTGAAGCCGACCAGCTTTCCCGGCGCGGCTGGTTGATGAGAACTGTGCCGGCGCTATGCGCCAGTTGGGCGAGAATTCGGCCTCCTTCCCGATGCACGGCATCACCAAGCGACTGGTAGCCTGAAACAATTTCGTCATCGAGGTTCCACAGCCCATCGCCCGCCAGCCCAAGCAGGCCCGATTCGTGTACCGGCGTACCGCCGGTGATCTGCAAACCCACGCCGTTACGTGCATAATTGCGATGGTAGGCAATGTACTTTTCACCGGGTTTGTTATTTTCAGCGAAACCCGGCACATGGGCGGAAACCAGAATGCGGTTGCGGACTTCGGTTTCACCGATTTGCAATGGTGACAGAAGGTGGGGGAATCTATTCACAGCCGGTAAACAGCATGCGCTTGGGGTACTCCGCGCCGAGTCGGTTCATGTTTATCGAATCATTTGCGAGTATTCCGTTGAAATAACAACCGAAAACCATACCGTAGATTCCGAACAACCCGATTGCCCGCATTTCTCGCCAGGATCCCGAGCGATGACGCAGGACAGGCGTTTCCAAGACACGCTGTTTTAGGGAAGAATCCATAAAATTCAGTGTTTGCAATGCTTCAAATGCATCCGTAGCCACCTGAAGAGAATTGCGGATTAGGTATCGATATTTATGAAGGGTAAAGATACGTGCAAATGATCTGCCGTCCCGGTGTGCCGTATCGTTTCAAATCCCATAAGAACGAAGTACACCTCGACCAGTAGATTCGTCAGTTTCGATCTGCCGTTGGTGCGAACATCCACGGCGTGCACAAACCCCGTGGGCTGCCTGAAGTGCAGTGATTGTTGGCGGACGCGCATGCCCATGTCGTAATAGTCCTTCTTCGTCCGATGAGTGTCGGTGACAACGAGGTCCTCGTCGATGAGCGTCAGGTTCTTGACGGCGACCCTTAGAAAAGGATGCAGGGACGTATAGTAGCTTCTGACTTCCGCCGTCTTGGCGTTAGTTGTGGCCAGGTGAAACAAGGCATATCCGCTGTAGCAAAGCATCGCCGTCAGGCACACATTCAGCAAAGGCATGAAGAATCGTCTTCGAATTCCGAAAGTCCACATGAAAGCGGCTATACCCAAGCACACCAAAAATACCGCGGCAGTCACCCCAATGCCCAGAGACTCCCACCCGGCAAGGGTATTCCCCTTGTAGGCTACTACTGAAACACGTAGCACGACGATGAAAGGCAGGACACCAAGGAAAGGAAACAAGACAATCCAAAGCAAGGCCTTGAGTGCTGTTTTCAAGGGGCCAATCCACGGCCTCTCAGGCGCTTTCCGCCAGGACTGTGCCTCGCTTTTCAGCGGCGAGTCTTCCCTAGAGGTTTGTACGGCTCGTTGTTGAACCTCGGGCGCCACCTCGGAACTACCGGGCTTCTCTCTCAGGCCGAGAACTGGAAGATCGATGACCGTCGTATCAGCCGCTGCAGTCTGAGCATCTTGCGGAGCGGCTGATTTCGCCCAAAGACTGCGTTCCTTTCGTTCCGTGTATTTGGTCATGACGGTGTCGTACCAGCCGATTACTCGTCGATTAACAGATGTTCACCTCGAAACACGTTCAACGCACGGATTCCCGATTCAACCATGAACGTCAACTATAAACTACCCCGCCCCGCCCGGCCAGGCACCTACCCCATCATCACTCATAATTACGGGGACACAATATCTATCTCTGGTTTTTCGATTAAATCCAAAATATGAATTGTGCCCCCGTTACTCCCGATGATAAGCATCCCCCGTTTGTCCTTCGCCGGTAATTTCTCAAGTTTTATCCGGTCAGCCCTGCGGGGAGTCTGAAAATCCCGGTGTTGGCTTATAGGAGCGACGAAAAGAAAGGACCGCCATGATCAATGCGGGTAAAAACGTCAACGTAACGATAGCGGTCCCAAACAGCCCAAACATTACGATAACCCCTAAACCGCGGTAGAGTTCAGTGCCCTCGCCGGGGATAATGACCAGTGGTGCCAAGCCGCACACTGTCGTCAGCGTGGTCATGGTGATCGGCCTGAGACGGACGGCAACTGCTTCACGTACAGCCAGATGTGCCGCCATGTTGTGTTCACGGAAATTGACCATCGCCTGATGCACGATCAATATGGGATTGTTTACCACGGTACCCATCAGGATAAGGAAACCCAGCATGGTTATCATATCAAATGACTGGCTCATTGCCGGAAAACCGAGTGCCGGCAACCAGCCGCCGATCTGGTTCATCAACCAGAGCCCTACGATTCCAGATGCGATTCCCAGCGGAATGGTGATCATGATCAACAGGGGATATCCCCAGTGGGACAAGATCGCAACAAGGATCAGATAGATAATAACCAAGGCCACCAGGTAGTTGGCAGTGAGAGATTCCCGAGTTGCCTGCAATTGATCGGTGGCGCCCGATATCAGGATCTTAATGTTGCTGGGTACTTCACCTTTATCCCGCAGGTAATTAACCACATCGCGTTTTACGATCTCCAGCCCTGTCTCCAGGGCAACTTCATCCGGCGGTATGACGCTCAACGTTACCGTGCGTTTGCCGTCTACGCGGCGTATGTTGCTGGTATCCACGGATTCCTGGATTCGGGCAAGGGATGCCAGGGGCACGACCGCATTGGCGGGCGTAAAAACGGGCAACTGTTCCAGGGTCTCCAGGGCGGCGTAATTACCCGCGTTGCTGTACAGATAAATATCAATCTTTTCATCGTCAAGAAAAAACTCATCGACAAACGCGCCATCGGTCATGGCGGCAATCGTAAAGCCCATGTCGGCGTTGGACATTCCGGCTTGTGCCAGCCGTTCCCAAATGGGCCTGATCTCTACCAACGGTTGAGATAGGGTCAAGGAAGCGGGCTGGGCCCGCACCCGCGGATTTTCGAATACTTCCCTGGCGCGGGCCTCGGCGCGTCTGGCGACCTCATAGATGGACTGTAGGGAGGGGCCTGAGATATCCAGGTCGATGCTGCGAGTACCACCGCTGTTGCTGGTGATAATTGAACCGCGCGATACAAATGAACGCATACCGACATAACTCTCGTACTTTCGATCAATGGCGTCCATCAGTGGTTTGATATCTTTGGGGTCCTTTGGCTGGGCGATGATGCGAAGGCGCGTGGCCTCGATGCTCAGGTTGAAATAGGCCATGGCCGGCACATCGGTCTCGCCGCGTTTGAATTGTTCTGGATCGTGATCCAGGAAGGGCAGGAAATACGCTTGCACTTCGTTACCGATGCGCGTCATGGTCTCCAGGTTGTAGCCTGTGGGCGGGCTCATGCTGGCAAACAGTTTTGGTTCCTCACCCTCCGGCAGGTATTCCGCCGCCGGCGTGAGATAAACTATGATGGCCCCGCAGATACCAATCACCGCCAAGATGACGCTTATCTGGTGCCCGGGCGTCTTGATCAACCAGTCGACACGGTTGATCAAAAATGCTTTCCAGCCCTCCGCAGCGGTGGAACGATTCCCCTGATTCTCACTGAAGGCATGGGCGGCGGCGGCGGGCACGACGGCAACGGCTACCAGCATGGAGGCGATAATCGAGGCGGAGATGGCGATGGCCACGTCGGAGTACAGTTGCCCCGCCTCTTCAGCGATGAACACGATGGGCACGAACACCAGCACCGTTGTCAGAGTCGACGCAAGCACCGCGGGCCACACCCTGCGCACGCCGTCTACGGCGGCCTGCCGGCGGTTCAGTCCCCTGCGCCAGGAAAGCTCGATGCTTTCAAGCACCACGATACTGTTGTCCAGGGTCATGCCAATGGCAAAAGCCACGCCGGCCAGCGAGATTACATTGATAGTGCGCCCAGCCAGTATAAGACCGATGAAGGCCGCGATCGTGCAGATGGGTATACCCATGATCCCGATCAGCGTCGATTTTGCGGTACGCAGAAACAAGAACATGACGACGCTGGCCAGAACGGCGCCGATAAGTAGATTGGTCCAGACATTGTGGATCGAGGCTTCTACGTAGCCCACGTCATCGGCTACCAGAAACATCTGCATCCCTGCGGGCGTGAGCACCTCTTCGTTGATCGAGTCGACCTCCCGCATCATCGCCCTCTTGATGTCGATGACATTGGAACCGGCCTGTCGTCGGACCGACATACCGATAACGGGGGTGCCATTGGTGTATGAATAGCGGCTGATTTCGAAATGCCCGAGACGGATGTCCGCAATTTCGCCAAGCCGAATCAGGGCGTCGCCACGATGATCGACGATAACCTCTTTCAGATCCTCTACGCCATGAAAACGACCGATGGTGCGCAGCAGGTAACGCCGCTTGCCGGATTCGATTTCACCACCGGAGATGTCGCGGTTGCGTTGCTGGATGGCGAGGCGGACCTGAGCCACGTTGAGATTACGCTCGGCCAGCCGGACTGGATCTACAAGTAACTGGATCTGCCTTTCGGCGCCGCCGTATACGGAGACCTGGGACACCCCTGTCACAGTCTCCATTCGCGCTGCCACTTGGTCCCGAACGAAGTCCTGCATGGGGATCATGTCCAATTTGCGCGGATTCCCCGGCAGCGGCGTGACCCGAAAATACATAAAGGAATTGGCCGAGAAGGAGGTGGCGTAGACACGCGGTTCGTCCACGTTGTTTGGGTAGGAGGGCACGCGACTTAGAGCATTGATCACATCGATCAGGGTGTTTTTGAGGTCAATTCCGAACGGAAACTCCAGTTCTACCCGGGCGCGCCCGAAGGAGGCGGAGGAGACGATACGCTGAAGACCAGGTACGCTGCGCAGGTGTTCTTCCTGTTCGATGAGTATCTCTTTTTCTATGTCCTGTGGGGTCGCGCCCGGCCAGTTGGTGCGCACGGAGATGGTGCGGACTTCAAGATCAGGTATCATTTGCACGGGAATCTTCACGGCGGCAACGACTCCCAGCACGGTCACGATGAGCGTGCCCACGGCGATTAAAATTCCGTGTTTTACCAAGGCTTCGAACATGGGCTTATCCAGTGGGCCTGTTATTCGGCGTGTTTGATGATGACACTCTGGTTGTCTCGAAGTGCTTCGTTGCCCTGCACCACGACGAGGGTATCGGGCGATAAACCGCTGATGATGGCAACCTTTCCGTTGAAGCTCGCGCCTGTTTGGACCCGGCGCTCCGATACCAGGCCGAGGCCACCTTCCTGTTTGACCACCCACACGGTAACGCGGCCATCCGGGTAACGGATTAACGCATCACGATGGACCACAACACCCCGGGCGCCGGTGTCCAGCCGCAGGACCGCATTGGCCGACATCCCCGGCACGAGCTTGACCTCGGGATTGTTCAACGCCGTACGGATCAAGAATGTGCGGGTGGAGGGGTCCGCCACCGCGATGATGGCTTCGATCGCACCGTTGAAAGTTTGCCCGGGCAGCGCATCCAGCTTGATGCGGACTTTCGTGGACTGATCCAATTTGGGATAAACGGACTGCGGGGCTTGAAAGTCGATGCGTAGTCCCGTGGATGCGACTAATTCAACCACGGTTTGACCCGGCTGAATCCACTCCCCCTGCTCAACCAATTTGCGACTGATAATTCCGCCAAACGGAGCGATGAGCTTATGGCGTTGTAATCGTGCTGCCAGCCTTTTTTCTACGGCCTGGAAGCGTTTTAATCCGGCACCGTCAATACGTACCTCCGCAGCCAGCGAATCGATTTCATTGGCTGGCACGGCGCGTCGCTGCGCCAGCGACTTGGCAACGGCCAGTCGGCGTTTTGAATCCTCCAGCTCCTGTGCAGCTTGCTCCGTTTCAGCGCGAGCCGCCTCGAGGAGAAGCGCGTCCAATTCTGAATTGATCTGAAGGATTTCGTCACCGGCCTGCACCTGCTCGCCAATTTCGACCTCCATGGTCTCGATAATGCCACTTACCTCGGTGGAAAGCTTGGCGACGCGTGGCGAAATTACGGTACCGGTCAGGGGCACGTCTTCGATCAGGCTGACCTGCTCAGCGAGGCGCACCACAACGACCGGACCGTCCTGTTGACTGAATGCGGGAGTTCCGCAAACGAATGTTGTGAGTATCAATAATCGTTTTAGAAAGAGGAGGATGGTGGCCTGAAACGGGTCGCCAAGTGATGAATTAACGATGGTCTGCGCGAGGCCCCTGTTTTTTCCGCCTAGCTCGCCCGAATGCTTACGTATCACCTGTGTCACTCAACTCGATCGACAACACTGCCGGTCGACCCCTTGATTCGGTTGGCTTCCATTAAATAAAACCCAAGAGGTAAGCCACTCTTGTGGGTTACGACCTGATATCGCCCGAAATTGGCCGGGTTCCGGGCGCAAGAAAACAAATTTCACGTAACTATATTATCCGATTGATAGGTTTCTATCCGTTAACGTATGCTTTGCACTTCCCGTACTCCCGGGCTGCTGTAGCAGTTCGGCACGGCTAATGGCTGCCTCGCCGTGTTGGTACTTGCACTCTACATCAACAGCGATCGAGCGTCATGAGATTCTTACTCAAGTTAGTCCTTTACTTAATCGTCCTGCTACCGTTTGCGCTGGTCGCCGCAGCTTATTTCGCAGTGGAAAAAACCGCTCTGATCGAAACCCAAGTGAAGCTGACATCGACTGAAATCGGCCGGGCCAAGGCCATTCTGAACCGGCATGACCCAAGGGACCTGCGGGACGGTGAAGTAAGGACCGTTACCATTCGCAAGCGTGACCTCGACCTTGCGGTGAATTATTTCGTGTACCTGATTGGACGCGGCGGTGCGGCGGTAGAGCTTCATGATGGCTCAGTCAAGGTGCAGGCGACGGCTCGACTGCCGAAGAATCCTGTCGGTGAGTATCTCAATGTCGAGACCGGCTGGTCTGAAACGTCAGACCTACCCAAGGTCGACCATTTGCGAATCGGACGCTTAACTGTTCCCGGCTGGCTAGCCAACCAGGTATTGGCCCTTACCATCAAAGGTTTATACAACAGGACCGGCCACAACCTGAGGTCGGACCTGATCCGCCAGGTAGCTATAAAGAGCAGCGGCCTCAGCGTTACCTATGAGTGGGATTCTCAACTAACCGATGTGGTCAGAACAAGCCTGGTGTCGGCTCAGGATCAAGATCGATTGGCGATTTACAATCAGCGCCTGGTCGAGGTCGTGTCCTCCGGGCGCGGCCCGATCAAGATGGTCGACATTCTGCAACCTCTGTTCCAGCTGGGTGAAGAGCAGTCGAAATCCAGTGACTCGGCGACGGAGAACAGGGCGGCGATCATCGTGCTTACCGCTTACGTGGACGGTCTCGACCTGCAGCGCCTGGCGCCGCAGGCGGGCTCCTGGCCCAAGGCTCCGAAACGCGAAGTCAGGCTTCGTGGTCGCCGGGACTTTGCTCAACATTTCATGATTTCGGCGTCCCTTTCCATGGCGGGTGGAAACGTTTTTTCCGACGCGGTCGGACTACTAAAAGAGATCGAAGACTCGCGCGGCGGCAGTGGATTCAGCTTCAACGACCTGTGTGCTGACAAGGCTGGCACACGTTTCGGCGAACGGGCAACCGCCTTTACCCGGGCGAGCGAGGTGCAAACACGCGCTGCAAGATCCTTAACGGAGTCCGACGTCATGCCAAAAGTCAGTGATCTGCCCGAGCATATGTCCGAAGCAGAGTTCGAGCGGCGATTCGGCGGGGTGGATAGCCCGCGCTACAATGCGATGATCGCGGAAATAGATCGCCGCGTGGAACGGCTGCCATTGTATCGCTAACGCCCAACAGGGAAGCAGTTATCCAAGATGACTAATGCCTATATTTGCGACGCAGTTCGCACGCCCTTCGGACGGTTTGGCGGAGCATTATCTACCGTCAGGACCGATGACCTGGGCGCCATTCCTATCAGAGCGATTATGGAGCGGAATCCAGACGTAGATTGGGGCGCGGTTAGCGATGTCATTTATGGTTGTGCAAACCAGGCCGGCGAGGACAACCGAAACATCGGACGAATGTCTTCTCTACTTGCGGGAATGCCGGTTAATGTACCTGCGACGACCGTCAATCGGCTGTGTGGTTCAGGCATGGACGCCGTGGGAATCGGTGCACGGGCCATCAAAACCGGTGAAGGCGATCTGATCATTGCCGGGGGTGTGGAAAGTATGAGTCGTGCACCGTTCGTCATGCCAAAAGCAGAGGTCGCATTCAGTCGAAAGAATGCGGTGTATGACACGACCATCGGTTGGCGTTTTGTAAATCGACTCATGAAAGAGCAGTTCGGTGTCGATTCCATGCCTGAAACGGCCGAAAACGTTGCGGAGGAATTCGGCATCGAACGGGATGCACAGGATCGAATGGCACTGGTCAGCCAACTCAAAACGGCGGCCGCGCAAAAGGCAGGATTCTTTGCCTCGGAAATTACACCGGTTGCCGTAGCCCAACGCAAGGGAGAGCCGGTAGTCGTAGATGCGGACGAGCACCCCAGGAGCACCAGTCTGGAAAAGCTGGGCGCCCTGAGCGGCATTGTCAAAGAAGGCGGTACGGTAACCGCGGGCAACGCTTCCGGAGTGAACGACGGCGCCTGTGCCTTGTTGTTGGCTGGCGAGTCTGCTGTTTCAAGTATCGGGCTGAACCCGAAAGGACGAGTTGCCGGAATGGCTGTGGCCGGTGTGCCTCCCAGGATAATGGGTATTGGACCGGCGCCTGCATCGAGGAAGGTTTTGAAGCTCACCGGCCTCGAGCTCGAGGATATGGATGTTATCGAACTAAACGAAGCATTCGCCGCCCAGGGCATCGCGGTATTGCGCCAATTGGGCCTGAACGACGACGACGAACGGGTCAATCCGAACGGTGGCGCGATTGCGCTTGGTCATCCCCTGGGCGCGAGCGGCGCGCGATTGATAACAACTGCGTTGAACCAATTACAGCGCACCAAGGGTCGATATGCGCTTTGCACGATGTGCATTGGGGTCGGGCAAGGTATCGCGATGGTTATCGAACGTGTCTAGCCTGGCCGAAATACCCATCGAATCCTGCCTGGGAACCAGCTAATGACCGATAAACCAAGCGACACGACTTCGCGGAAAATCGCGCTAGAAACCCTGACCGTCCAGGCCCTGGGCCATGTAGACGAAGTCACACGGGCTGTTGTGCCCCCGGTACACGCATCGACTACGTATGAGCGGGATCCTGATGGCGGATACCGATCCGGTCGTGCATATACACGTCCCCACAATCCCACCTATGACGCGCCCGAGCAGCTTCTGGCCACCTTGGAAGGGGGTGCCGAGTGCCTGTTGTTTTCATCCGGCATGGCGGCGGGCACGGCGGTGTTCCAATCTCTGCTGCCCGGTGATCACGTGGTCGCTTCCCGGGTCATGTATTACGCTTATCGCACCTGGTTGGTGGACTTCGGTATGTCGTGGGGGCTGGATGTGGAGTTCGTCGACACCACCAAACCGAATGAACTGGCCAACGCCATGCGACCCGGGAAAACCAAACTCGTGTTCATCGATACACCGGCCAACCCGACCTGGAGTATCACCGACATCAGAGCCGCCGCGGAAATCACACACGCTGCCCGAGCTCGCCTGGTGGTCGATAACACCGTTGCCACGCCGGTGTTTACACGACCCCTGGAACTGGGCGCCGACCTGGTCGTCCACTCAGCCAGTAAATATCTGAACGGACACAGTGACGTACTTATGGGCGCCGTGGTGGGCGCCGTCAAAGATTCGTTCTGGCATCGCATTCGGGCCTGGCGCCGGGATGCCGGGGCCGTGCCTGGCCCATTCGAGGCCTGGCTGCTCCTGCGCGGCATGCGCACGCTTTTTCTGCGTGTACACCGGGCCGCGGAGACCGCGCTGCGCATTGCCGAGCACTTCGATCGCCACCCGCATGTCGCCTCGGTCTTGTATCCCGGTTTGGCCAAACATCCGGGGTATGCGGTAGCGGCGGACCAAATGTTCGGAGGCTATGGCGGTATGCTGTCGATCCGGCACCGGGACGGTGAAGCCGCGGCGATTGCCACGGCGGCAAATGTCGAGGTGTTCAAGCGCGCCACTTCTCTTGGCGGCGTGGAAAGCATGATCGAACACCGGGCCAGTATCGAGGGGGCGTCGTCGCCGGTGCCGCGGGATCTGCTGCGGCTGTCGATCGGTATCGAGAAACCCGAGGACTTAATCTCCGACCTGGAGCAGGCCCTGGACAAGGCCGCGCTCTGTTCCGCCACGACGTGAAGGACAAAGTATCGATGCAAGACATCGTCGACAGCCTGAAACGCTTGCTCGAAGAAAGAGTACGCGCACTGGTAATGGATCGCGGCGGAGATCTGGCATTCAAGGCATTTTCGGACGGCGTCTTGAAACTGTCTATCGAAGGGTCTCCCGGGGCGACGATCCCAATCAGAAAAAATATTTCAAATCTGATTCGTCACTACGTTCCGGAGGTTCGAGACGTCGAGTTCGTCGCCGGTGTGGAGGCTGGAAAAGTTCCCGTATCGTCATTGCCCGAAGCCGTACAAAAGATATTGGACGAGCAGATCAATCCGGCGATTGACGCCCATGGCGGTTACATCCGGCTGATCGAGGTGACCGGTGATACCGTCTTCATCCGCTTCGAAGGCGGGTGCCAGGGTTGCGCGATGGCCCATGTGACCTTGTGCCAGGGAGTCGAAGTCATGATCAAGGATCAGGTCCAGGGGGTTGTGGCCGTGGTTGATCTTACGGATCACGAACGCGGAAGCAATCCCTACTTCAAAACCCGAAAAACCTGATTCCATGACCGCCCCGGAAGGGCTGACACGAGTTCAGCATAACGGTTCGCCGCCTCGGATATTGCTGCTCATGCCATCCACGTCCTATAGGGCGAGAGGATTTATGGACGCGGCGCGCCGACACGGCGTGCAGTTCACGGTAGGATCCAACCACCGCTCGACGCTGCAGGAATTCTCAGCCGGCGGCATGATGGCGCTTGAATTCGAACCGATCGAAGCAGCAGTTAGGCGAATCGTCGAGTACTCCCGTTGCTATCCTATATCGGCCGTTATTGGTACGGACGAGGAAACCACGGTTCTGGCAGCCACGGCGGCTGCAGCCCTCGGCCTGCGACACAACTCCGTCGAGTCCGCCGTTGTTGCCCACGATAAATACCGAATGCGCAGCGCCCTGGCCAAAGCGGGCCATAAATCACCAAGGTTTGAAGTTGTTTCCGTTAGACGGGATTTGCGTAAAATCGCAATGGCATTCGACTACCCTTGTGTTGTCAAACCGCTGGACCTGTGTGGCAGCCGCGGCGTAATCAGGATCGACAACGCCGACGATTTCGTTACAGCGTGCCGACGTGCTGCATCGATACTCGAGAAACTCGACCGACATGACGACCATCTATTGGTGGAATCTTTCATACCTGGACGGGAAGTGGCGGTAGAAGGCATGTTGTACCGTGGAAAATTAATGGTACTCGCGCTGTTCGACAAGCCGGATCCCCTTGACGGACCGTTCTTCGAGGAGACAATTTTTATCACGCCCTCCCGTCTGCCGCCTCACCAGCAGGAGTTACTGGTGCAAGAGACCAGGCAGGCAGCGCTGGCGATCGGCCTGACGGAGGGTCCCATTCACGCAGAGTTGCGAGTCAACGGGCAAGGCGCCTGGATCATCGAGGTTGCGGCCCGTTCGATTGGGGCTCTTTGCTCCAAGGCGCTTCGGTTTCAACAAGATCTTGGGCTCGAAGACTTGATCGTACGACATGCGGCAGGACTACCCCAGCCGGAATTCCCCAGCGGCTCCGACGCGTCGGGCGTGATGATGATTCCGGTCCCGGCGGCGGGCCGACTGGACGCCATAGAAGGACTGGCGGCTGCCCACGCGGTGCCGAAAATCGATGAAATCATTTTGTCCGTTCCGATTGGCGATGAACTTGCCCCCTTACCGGAGGGCGGCAACTGCCTGGGATTCATTTTCGCTACAGCTGAGACGCCTGAACAAGTCGAATACGCGATTCGAAAGGCTCACAGCAAGCTTCAAATCAAGGTGAACACAACTCCGTCCTGCGGAAGCAGGGCAGCGAGTTTTTAGCGCACGTCCTCGGTCCCCCATCAACACCGTCGTGATTGGCACGCCTGGTTAATGGAGTGGTTGTACAATGTTGCGACAATCCCAAATTTATGAGGTATTGTAAATAGTTTGCGCAGTATCTTTCTCAAGCTCGAACACTAAAATATATCTTTGAGCAACTAAGGGACAAACATATGAAAAAATTTATAGCACTCTATATGGTGCCGCCAGCTGCCATGGATGAGATGACGAAGAATTGGACCCCTGAAGAGAGGAAAAAGGGAATGGAAGAGTGGATGGCTTGGGCAGAGCAGCATAAAGAAGACCTCGTCGAACTCGGCACTCCGGTTGGTAAGAACAAGCGTGTAACGAAGGAGAGTGTTTTGGACGAGCGCAATGAAGTTGGTGGTTATTCTATTGCACAGGCGGAATCTCACGAGGCCGCTGCAAAGATTTTTGATGATTGCCCGCACCTCAAGATGCCCGGCGCATATATCGAAGTGATGGAGTGTATGGAAATGCAGTAGGAGTATACGAAATATCAAGCCAATTCTCGCCAAAGTCCATTCGCGACAGGCAGCGATACCCGAGTTGACAAACCAACCGAAGAGAAAACTGGCCGTGACTGTAGATGATCTCTTTCTCTGGAAGGGGGTGCCACCGGCACCTGGCTATAGCCCCGAGACGGTGTTGCCGGCGATGACGGCGTGCAAAATTATCTCGCCACGAACGGCTATACCAGCGCACCGATAAACGTTTGCTTCTACGACACGGAATTTTTACTTACTCATGTTATAAGTAGCTCATCCACTCAATCCCTCCGGCTGCGGACTGCATGGAGGAGATTCCGGCGCGGTTCCAGATGGCCGGGGTTGAGTTCTCCCCAAAATTCTATTGATCCTATACTGGTGGAAACAGTCCGCAACGGGTCGCCAGCGCCCGGGCAACACCGGCCACTCGGGGTAATTAGCACGACGGGTTTCTCCATCCTCACTGCAGGCCTTCCCAGGAGCGAAACGAACTGGATATAAGCGACGGAATCCCGCCGATATACGCGGACAGGCTAGCCCGCATTTCTCACCAGGCGGCTAGAGATAAAACATATCCCGGTACATGCCCTCGGCCCAGGCCAGGCTCGCCTGGCCTCCCTGAGTATCCCATTCTTCGATCAAATGCGTGCGATCGAAGGCAAACAGTTCGGTTCGCTGGTCGAATTTGTAGTAGGTGATGATGCTCATTGCCCTGAGCGGTTCGATATCCACCGCCGAAAAGCACATGGTTTGCGGGCTGCGCCAGTGTACGTCACGGTCGAGCGCATGTGCGGCGATGACTTCAGCGACATACTGCGCTTCCGAATGCGCGGTATGTCCACCCTTGGAAAATGGCTGCGAGCGGGAATCCCCAGTGACGTAAATGCGTTCATCTCCGATCAGATGATAGCGAAATGGATCGGTATTAGCTGCTTTCTGCGGGCTGTACTCATCCGCGATGCCGGCCTCTTCGATCAGGCGCGAGGCGCGCACGGGCGGGTATATGATGGCGTCGTCGAAGGAGTATTCATCGAACTCGGTTTCGACCCTGTGGCCGTCGATGTCCACGTTGCTGATCAAAGAGCTCGGCAGATACTCGATATAATCGCCGTACAGCTGTTCGAAGGCGCGGGTAAAGCCCGTCTTTTTAATTTTAATTTCGCTGTTCATATCGAGTAGCAGGATTTTGGCGCGCACGCGCCGCCGTTTGAAAACAGCCGCAATCATGCAGGCTCGCTCATAAGGTGCAGCGGTGCATCGGTAGTCGCCATCGGGCACATTGAGCAAAAATGTGCCGCCGGTAAACTGATGTATCTTGTTTTTGATAGTCAGCAGCTCGGAACTGGTCACAAACCCACCAGGATATCTATGGAACAACCGGGTCTGCGCCTCGGCGTCTTCGACGCCGATGCGCGAGTAGTCGTACTCGATGCCTGGTGCTAGCACCAGGTAATCATAGTCTACGTAGCCGCGATCCGTATAAACCTGGCGCGAATTGCGATCGAAACCGAGAACAGTTGCCTGCATGAAGTGGTAGTCATTATTGTTGGCGGCGTCGAAAAAACTGTGACTCAGAAAATCAAGACTCACCTGGTCGGCAAGCCAGGCATTGCTTACCGGGAAGGAAACGAAAGCCGATTGCTGATCAAGCAGGATTACGTCGAAAGCAGGATTGAATCGGCGCAGGTTCTTGGCCATTGTCAGGCCCGACCAACCGCCGCCGACAACGACAACTCTTGCCCCTTTAGCCAGCGGAACGGCCGCTTTGCGTAACAGTTTTTGTAAGGCCGGCGCCGTCTGCGTTTCCGTGTCCTTCGGTTCGATCGCTGCGGCGGCAGCTGACGTTGCGCCCATCGCGTTGCCGGCCAGCACGGCTCCGCTCGCCTGCAGGAAACGACGGCGACTGAATTTATCTGCTTTCTTCATGTTGGGTCGTCCTTACTGGAAATCTGGGTTACGCCATTGGGCATCTGGCGCGAGGTCTGCCTGCGGAACCGGCAAATAGGAAACGTAGTTCAGTACCTTGTCGAACTCCTCCGTGGAAAGCGCCCCGATCAGTGCAGCCATACTCGGATCGACCTTTCTCAGGTTTCGCCTGACCAGGCGCGCCTGGCGCGCCATGTAGGCATAGTGTTGCCCCTGAAGTCGTGGATAGAGTAGTTCGTTGTTGCCTTCTCCGGTCTCGCCATGGCACCTGGCGCAATGACTTTGGTAGATTTCGCCGCCTCCGCGATACTCGAGACTTCCGGGTGGCCAGGGGCCTTTCGCATGGTCGGGATTCATCGGCAGGGTCGATATATAGGCCACCACGTCGCCCAGGTTTTGATATCCCCCGATAGTGCGCTCCTGCACAAATGGCTGCATCGATGGATTGACCCGGCGGCCGCTGCGGATATCGAGCAGCTGCTTCATCAGCACGTTGACATGCTGGCCTGCCAATTGCGGGTAGGTGCCGTCATCATTGCCCCAGGCCTCAGGAAGATGACAGCGGGCACAGATATCAAAGGTGCGGCGGCCATTGTCAATATCGGGCACGAATTCGAGTACCACGCGAATCGGCTCTATCGCGGCTGAAATAGTTGAAAAAGACAGGATAATGGCGGTTACGAAGCCGTAGCTGAAAAATGGAATGATGTTCATCGGCAAATCTGTTTATTAGGATTAACCCGTTTTTTTGAATCTTAGGTGAGTTGGCCGCAGCTGTCCTTGATCTACGGCAATAGTAATCTTGTGGACTGTACGACCCAGAAGAAATATGAAGGTTATTGTAGCTTTTTCCGAGGGGTGTTGATTTACAGACTCGAGTAACCCCTTATTAGATATGCTTGTAGAAAATAGATGACCCACCAGGTTCTTGATATTGCGCCGAGTTCACGTCCATTCGACGAGTCAAAATTCAATACAAATATCAGATCAGATTTAGATGCAAGTCAACAGCCGATGGCGGCATTGGCCGCAACAAAGAGCCATCTCGATATTTTCAAATCCAATCTGAGCCGACTGACTTGATGCATCTGTGGTGCAGTGCAGCACCATGGAAATTGACTGTCTCCGAAGCGACTGGAAGCTGCCGCTGGACTCCTGGGAATCTATGAAGGTAGTTAGGCCCTACGACGACCAATAATCTACTGAGATTCGTCAAGCAATCTTAGGAATCAACTTCTCAGACATACTTATTGCCGCCATTTAGCGGTTTTAGTATTTTGTAGTTCAAAATCATGAGGTTACGAAGATCCGACCTGAAATACACGACACAACAGCAGCAAGATTATCGAACACATTTGGACTTCATCAATAGTTATTAATCTTTGAGGGATAGTTGATGACACAGTATATGGTGATAGAGACGTTCTTCGAAAATTGCATGAAGACGATTTACGAGAGGTTCCACGATAATGGAAGAATGCTGCCTGAGGGATTGAACTATCTCGATAGCTGGTTAACGAAAGATGGGGCTCGTTGCTTTCAACTAATGGAAACAGAACGATATGAATTGTTTCAGGAGTGGACGGAGAAATGGGATGACCTTACCCATTTTGAAATAATAGAAGTCGGCGAAAAACCAGGGAAAGCGAGCAATATATAGATTGCAACAGATTCTTAACAAAGGCGTGCAGTCGGACCCAGCAAAGCTGGACCGCTGATGCGAGGCATTAGGCCAACGAAAAATCGAGCATGAACGAAAAGTTAAAAATAAGGCTTGTTTCCATGAAGGATACAGATCTTGAAGTGAGAAATAGAATACTCAAAGAAGGCGGTCTTTACGAAGGCTATGCTGAAAAAATGGAATCCTTGCATATAAAAAATGCTGAAGAGCTGAAAAAAATAATCGATGAATATGGGTGGCCGGGGAAGTCATTGGTTGGAAAAGAAGGCGCTAACGCAGCTTTTACTATTGCGCAGCATTCTATTAGCAAACCGGATTTACAGAAACAGTTTTTAGTGGAGTTAAAAAAGGCGGTTTCTAATAGAGACGCCACGCCAATCCAAGAAGCGTGCTTAGAAGATCGTATTCTATTCAATCAAGGAAAACCATGCCTTTACGGCATGGTCTTCGATTGGGATGATGATGGCAACCTATTCGCAAACGTTGACGATAATGAGATGGTAGATGAAAGGCGCAAGAGGTTGGGACTATCTCCGTTGTCTGAAGCATTAGAAAAGCACCGGAAGGAAATAGAGGAAGAAGGCGGTGGGCCACCTTCTGATATCCAAGATCACAAAATAAAAGGGCAAGAGTGGGCAAAACGTGTAGGTTGGCAATGAAAAATCGCATAACAATGCAAATTCACTCGGATGTCAAAAAATTTGGCTCCTTCGTCGCTCTGCTATTTTCCGCCGGTAATTTGCGACGTTATGCGGCATATCAAAATTGAAGGATTAGATAAACGATAATGTTGAAAAAGTTTACTGGAGTTTTTGGCTCACAAGCATTTTTATGTTGATCCGGAACGTTCTGGGCTGCATAAAGTTCTTCGTACAGATGAATCCGGATAGGGTTGCTTCTTTCCGTGAATCTGAGCAAGCAATCATTCAGGGTCGTCCTCTAGGGCCAACTGTAGGCTTTGCAGTAGCAGTTTTTGGCGGTGCACTTGATTGTATTTTGTTGTTACTCAAAAAAACTACTGCCGTCTACGTGTTTCTCGCTTCAATATCAGGCGTAGCCATAGCAACAGTTCATTCTCTTACGTTAAATATTAATTTCGGTATGGGTTAAAGTATCGGTATTATCATATTGCCCACAGTAGTAGCAGTTTTTCTAATTTGGTATTTCCAATATGTCAAAGGCAAAGGCTGGCTTAATGACACATAACAAACGCATGCAGTCAGACACAATTCTGCTCGCGCGCTTACAGCAATGTGTCAAGTCCAGTCTATCAGGCCAGTACTGATGTTCCTCGAGCTCGACTGGCGGCTGTCCGCGACATAGCGGACCGGGCAAACAGGCCTTGGGCGGGTATATTTCTATGCACTTATTGAGGCGCACGCCAAGTGCGGCCACTCGGGGTAAGTGGCGCGAATGGTTCCTCCATACACTGCGGTCAATCGGAAGTTCTCTAGGTGCAAGGGCAGCCAACCCGAAGGAGCTGCTAAATAAGTTGTGTTCCATGTGTGAAGACCTGCGTCCATTCCGAAACCTTGATGGATGTGCATAGACCAGCCGGCCATCGATCGCCTATGCTGAGCCTGTTTAATTGAGACGCAAGGACTGAAAAACGCCGGAGCGGGTACAGATCTCCCCCAGCTTTCCGATTGTTTAACCTGCGTGGTAACGTTGACGTATCGTTGCCGGGCATTTCCCAGTTAAAAGGGACTGATGATGATTTCCGCCGCCGACTCTCCACCGAGAATGTT
This sequence comes from Gammaproteobacteria bacterium, assembly GCA_024639325.1. Classification (GTDB taxonomy): domain Bacteria; phylum Pseudomonadota; class Gammaproteobacteria; order Arenicellales; family JAANXG01; genus JAHEKE01. The sequence continues at coordinate 3,464 of JAHEIO010000035.1, read as the reverse complement.
CACGTTGGTGCTTCTCACCGGCCTTTCGGTTCTGTCGCTGAACATGTTTTTGCCCTCACTGTCGAACATTGCGGAGGAGTTTCACACTGACTATGCGCTCGTGGCCCTATCGATTGCGGGCTATCTGGGGATCACTGCGGTGTTACAGCTGATCATGGGGCCATTGTCAGACCTGCTCGGACGGCGACCGGTGCTTCTGGTGGGGTTGGTTATTTTCATTCTGGCATCGCTGGGCTGTGCGCTGGCCGCCAATATCTGGGGTTTTTTGTTCTTCAGGATGCTGCAGGGCGTAATCATCTCCGGCTGGGTGCTGTCGCTCGCGGTTATCCGGGATATGGTGCCTGCACAAGAGGCAGCGAGCCAGATTGGTTATGTCACCATGGCGATGGCGGTCGCGCCAATGCTGGGGCCGGTGCTTGGCGGGGTGTTGGATGAGCTGTTCGGCTGGCGCGCGAGTTTCCTGGCTTTTTTTGGCTTCGGCGTAGTGGTGCTCGGCCTGTGCTGGGTCGATCTGGGCGAGACCAACAGGGTCCCTTCGGGGACTTTAATGAAGCAGTCCCCGTCCTATCCTTCGCTGTTCCGGTCGCGGCGGTTCTGGGGTTATGCGTTGTGCATGGCATTTTCGACGGGGGCGTTTTACTCATTTCTGGCGGGTGCGCCGCTGGTGGCGGAGACGGTGTTAGCATTGCCACCTGCGACGCTGGGGTTCTATCTGGGAACCATAACGGCAGGCTTTCTACTGGGCAGTTTCCTCTCCGGTCGCTACGCGAAGAGGTATCCGCTGACCACGATGATGATTTCGGGAAGGATCGTCGCCTGCTCAGGACTCATAGGGGGGCTGCTGCTGTTTCTAACCGGGTTCGTGAATGCGATATCGCTGTTTGGCGCGACGGTGTTTGTTGGCGTGGGTAATGGGTTGACGATGCCAAGCAGCAGTGCCGGCGCGATGTCGGTACGGCCAGAGCTTGCAGGCAGCGCGTCGGGGCTGGCGGGGGCGCTGACGGTCGGGGGCGGTGCGGTGCTGACCTCGATCACCGGTGTTATCCTGACCGAAGAGAACGGAGCCTATCAGCTCCTTGGCATGATGCTGTTTTGCTCGCTGATGGCCCTGGTTGCCGCTCTCTACGTGCTCCGAATAGACCGGGGTGAGCATCGGACGACCCCTACCTAATAAGCATGCGTAATACTATGCGAAAGTGTCCGCTACAGATGGTGGACGCTATGAGATTTTCGATAGCGCGAGCTAATGCTGCAATACTCGTTGCGGTCATTCAGGCGGCTTTGTGGAATGCCCTTTTACAATCCTATATAGGAGCATTTCGAGCCATTTGTTGAGGTGATAGGGTCTTAAGTCATTGCTTCTATTTGGCTTGTTTTCGTTTTTTCTCCAGCCCGGTCGCACTGTGAAAACGGCTGTGGGCATTTGGCCATCGACGCTATCGTCGAAATCAAACGCCGCAATCCACGATTCGGCTATCCCCGCATCGCAAGAATCATTTCGAAGGCGTTTGGCCATGAGATCGATAGAAACGTGCTTCGGCGTGTTCTCGCTTCGCCTGGTGGAGATACACCAGCGAAAGCTGCTGAGGACTACGTGAGGCGGCAGCGCCATGATGTGAAGTCCCATGCCGTGCCGTCACATGGAAAAATCAAGGAACTCTATCCACATGCAGACTATGGTGTCATCGAAACGTCAGACGATCGTGAAGTCTATTTTCATCGAAACAGTGTGTTGAACGAGGGTTTCGACAAGCTGCAGCAGGGCACCAGAGTTGATTTCATTAAAGCCGGTAAGCATCCTGACGGACAGGGACATCATCATCGAGATCCTGGCGGAAGATGTCGATCTCGGCTCAGTCGCTGTAGGCGACGTGGTGCAGAGAATATCCAATCTTTGACCTGCATCATTAAGTTGAATGTGGTGTAGCCGTAGCATGACGTTCTAGGTCCATTAAAATCGGGAAAACTAATCAATTTCGATGCGTTCTGTCGCACCAGGTTCCCAAACGGACTGGTTGATCGTGAATGGCGAAGGCCCATGTTGAAAAGACCCAAGGCGAAGCGCGCCAACGCACTGGCAAAAACGGAAATTTCGGTAACCTCATCAATGGCCTCGGAGCTTCGTTGAATCAGAACTTCGTGGAAATGACATCGATATGAATCAACTTAAAGACAAGCATAATAGAAATTCCCAGACTCTCGTTCCGGGTCAGGAATGCTGGCGAAATGAATGCCAGGGTGAGTTCTCAGTCTGAATGGAGATGGGGACATCTAGCTCCTCCGCCGGGGTGCTGCGCGGCGGTCGCCCTGTGCTCATGCCAGGCGCGGAAGGCATCAGCCTCGGCCGCATTGTTGCTGGAATCGTATTAGTTCCGCTGCAAGACTTAGTAACTTGACATCGGAAAACTGGGTTCCGCGACACCGCGCAGTTGTGTTTTCAGACATAAGCAGCCGCAACTGACTAAGATCAACTTTTCTGTCATAGCATTAACGTAAATTTTCAAATCGGGTGTGCACGATCTCGAAACAAATCAGTCAAGGTTCTGTAAGGAGCACCTATGAAAGTACTCAAGGTGATCGGTTCAGTCGTTGGTTTCATCATCCTCCTTTTGGTTGGTTTCTATGCTTACCTCGGCGGATTTCACAAGGTCGGGACCACCCGAGGAAGTTACGGACCAGCTGAAATAATCTTCTCGACTCACATCGGGCCCTATAAAGATCTCAACGCGAGCTGGATGAAGTTTCAGACGGCCTGGCAGCAAACCGGCCTTAAAGAGTGTGACGGACTGGCTGTTTATCTGGACCCTCCCGGCACACCTGAGGCAAAGCTGCGATCAATCATCGGATGTCGGATTGACAAAATCACTGAAGCCGAGCGGGACAGGCTGAAAGAGGTGTTCCAATACTTTCAACTCCCAAGGACCGATGCCATTTTGAGTTCATTTCCATTTGTTAATGAGATGTCCTACTTCCTGGGCCCAATGAAGGTCTACCCGAAACTCCAGAAATTGATGGAGAAAGAATCGCTGATTCCGCCCGTGGGAATAGAGACTTACGGATCGGGCGAAAAGCCTGAAAGCATCGGTTTCGTTATGCCGATCAACATCGACCGGACAGCATACGAACCGCTCTTCCAGGCTTTCGACTGAAAAACCAAAGAATAAAAGGATTTAGGGAATCCCTGATTAATCGCGGCGAGGGCGCCGCTCCTACAGTGGGAAGCGCGAGGGCGCCGCTCCTACAGTAGGAGGCGCGCCTCGCGCCGATTTCTAGGGATTGGAATCATATGGTTACCAATAATTCAGCGGTTCCTTAAAAGCCTGAAGTTCTCTTTTTGTCGTTTTAGCCCGCATTTCTCACCAGGATCCCGAGCGATTGCGCAGGACGGGTGCCGATGAACGCCGGGCTGGAGTGAGATGCATAGCCGGTGCTATGGATCGAATGAAGCCCAAGTACATCGGGGC
>JAHEIO010000273.1 GCA_024639325.1 Gammaproteobacteria bacterium | reverse complement strand
ACGCGACAAACACCCGCATTCGGTTGATAATGCTGCAGTGCAGCAATCGCGGCTTCTGTCTTCGAAGGTCCGGCCAGCTTGCGACACCTACAATCCTGAAAATCTATTGAACAAAAGCCCGTGACGGCGGAGTGTGACCACGATGACAGATCATGCGGTATTGAGCTACAAGGGCAGAAACTACGATCTGCCGATTGTTGTTGGCACGGAAGATGAGCATGCGGCGGATATCTCGTCGCTGCGCGGTGCCAGCGGGCTAATCACGCTCGATCGTGGTTATGGCAACACCGGATCGTGCGAAAGCGAAATTACCTATATCGACGGCGACAAGGGCATATTGCGCTATCGCGGCTACCCGATCGAGCAACTGGCCGAAAGGTCCACGTTTACCGAAACCGCCTACCTGCTGATCTTTGGCGAGCTGCCTACTGGCGCGCAGTATACTGAGTTCCGGCGCCTGCTGAACGAGCACCAGCATATTCACGAAAACATGCTGGATTTCTTCCACGGTTTTCCGGAAGGCTCGCCGCCGATGGCGATATTGTCGGCAATGATAAACGCCCTGGGTTGCTTCCAGCCGGAGCTGACCAAACCGGACGATGACGATCACTTTATGGAAGCCGCAGCGCGCTTGATCAGCAAGGTGCGCACTATTGCTGCTGCCGCGTATCGCACATCGGCCGGGCGTCCCGTCAACTATCCGCGTCAGGACATGCGTTATACATCGAATTTTCTGCACATGTTGATGTCGATGCCGTTCGACCTCTACGAGCCGGATCCCGATATCGTCGAGGCGCTGGACCGTATTCTGATACTGCATGCCGATCACGAACAGAATTGCTCGACCTCCACCGTGCGCATGGTCGCCTCAAGCCAAGCCAATCTGCATGCCTCAGTGGCGGCGGGCGTTTGCGCCTTGTGGGGACCGTTGCACGGCGGCGCCAACCAAGCCGTGATCGAGATGCTGCAGCGGCTGCACGACAGTGGTCAAACTCTGGAAAGCTTTGTCAATCAAATCAAGAACAAGGAAGCCGGGGTCAGACTCATGGGCTTCGGCCATCGTGTATACCGAAATTTTGATCCGCGCGCGAAGTTGATAAAGGAGTCCTGTGACCGTGTCTTGGCGAAGCTCGGCATTCACGATCCGCTGCTCGATCTCGCCACGCAACTCGAGGAAGTCGCGCTTGAGGATGACTATTTTGTTTCCCGAAAGCTGTATCCCAACGTGGATTTCTACAGCGGAATAATCTTGCGCGCCATCGGCATACCTCAGGACATGTTCACGGTCATGTTCGCAATGGGTCGCCTGCCGGGCTGGATTGCCCAATGGCGCGAAGTCCATGTGCAACCGCCGAAGATCGATCGTCCGCGCCAGGTATATATCGGCGCCAACGCACGGGACTTCGTCCCCGTCGAGGAGCGCGGCTGACACCATTCCAGTGGTCCATCACAGACTTCCGCGGCGCGGGCTCGGCCCGCGTCCGCGGCCCAGAGTCGAAAAGGCCAGGCCCTGAGGCCCGGCCGTTAAAATATGACTGGCGGTAACCAGTTCAGCCCAACAAGTGCTGCACCGCCGCCCGCTCTTCCTGTAGCTCCTGCTTGGTCGCATCCATGCGCTCGCGGCTGAAGTCGTTGATATCCAGACCCTGGACGATCTCGTAGCTGCCGTTCTTGCAGACGCAGGGGTAGGAGTAGATGATGCCTTCCTCGATGCCGTAACTGCCATCGCTGGGGATCGACATGCTGACCCAATCGCCCTCGGCTGTACCCAGGGCCCAGCTGCGCATGTGGTCGATAGCCGCCGAACCGGCCGAGGCCGCAGACGACGCGCCGCGCGCCTTGATGATCGCCGCGCCGCGTTGCTGTACGACCGGTATAAACTCGTCCTTCACCCAGCCCTGATCCACCTGTGGCAACGCGGCTTTGCCATTGACGAGCGCGTGGTGGAGGTCCGGGTATTGAGTGGCGGAGTGATTACCCCAAACGATCATTTTTTGAATGTCTGTGGTCAGGCAGTCAAGTTTGCCGGCCAGTTGGCTGAGTGCGCGGTTGTGGTCCAGGCGGGTCATGGCAGTAAATTGCCGCGGGTCCAGATCCGGAGCGCTCTTCATTGCAATCAGCGCGTTGGTATTGGCCGGGTTGCCAACCACCAGGACCTTGATGTCGCGGCTGGCGTGCTCGTTCATCGCTCTACCCTGCGGGCCAAAGATTCCGCCGTTGTCCATCAGGAGGTCTTTGCGCTCCATGCCCGGTCCGCGCGGCTTGGCGCCAACCAATAAGGCATAATTCGCGTCTTTGAAAGCGACGTTAGGGTCGTCGGTGCAAACGACGCCATGCAGTAACGGAAACGCGCAGTCGTCCAGTTCCATGCGAACGCCTTCTAGGGCACCGAGCGCCGGCGTGATTTCCAACAACTGCAAAATAACCGGTTGATCTTTGCCCAGCATATCGCCGGCGGCGATCCGGAACAGCATTGCGTAGGCTATCTGGCCCGCGGCGCCGGTGACAGCCACTCTCACAGCTTCCTTCATAGGTATTCTCCTTACAAAGGGTTGGAATTAGGATTGGCGCCCTGCTGGTGACCGCAGCTCGGGCGTTGCCGATTCGCGGCACTGGATTTATCGCAATTATGATAATTTATTGGTATCCAGATCGGGCCGAAACTATAGCGGCCCCGCATTTATTCTTCCAAATCTACGGAACAATAAGCGATATTGATAAGTTTAATGCTCATCAAGCCAGGTAACCGGCAATAGCGCGCGAACACCCCCAATACGCCCCTCTATCACCCGCATTGGGGTTATTTTCTAGCTGGGGGTGGTTTATACATCCGGGAATGCCCTTCCCGAAAAGGTCTTATTGGCGGGCTTGAACGCGATAGCTGGTGATAGGCTTTTTCTAAATGGAAGTGATTGATTTA
>JAHEIO010000272.1 GCA_024639325.1 Gammaproteobacteria bacterium | reverse complement strand
TGTTGTTGCTGGCCGCGGAACGCACCGAGGGTTTTCTCAAGGAACCCAAACCGTTCATACGACACAAGTCGTTGGGGGACTACGCGGTGAACTACGAACTCAATGCCTACTGTGGCGATGCATCACAGATGAATGCGCTGTACACCGAGATGCATCGCAACATTCAGGATGCCTTCAATGAAAATGGCGTGCAGATCATGTCACCGGCGTACGAGACGGACCCGGCCGAACCGAAGGTCGTCCCGAAGGAGCGGTGGTACACGCCGCTGGCGAACGAGCCGGGATAAGTTTCTTGAGCATAGAGTCACGCGGCAAGAAAGCCGCAATCAAACGTTTTGAAACGAGGAAAAAGAGCATGAACAAGTCACGTGTCGCAATAGGCCTGAAACTCGCGCTGGCGTGTGTGGCTGCGCAAGCCATATGCCTTCCAGCTGTTGCGCAAGTCAGCGATGAGGTCCTGGCTTCGATATCAACTCCGGATCAGGTGCAAACATCCATCGGAACACTCAAGTTCCTCGACGGGGCTCCGCTGCCGGAAACGGCTGAAATGGCCTATGACTACCTCGACACGATGCGCGGTGTGGACGCGTTTCTAAAGGGCATGCCCGGCGCTTCCCTGCAGGGGCTGATTAAAGGCGCCCACAGCCTCGGTGCAGTAGAAAGCAACCAGGTCGTGATTTTTGACAAGCTGATGGATTCCCAGTCGCTGTTTCTGACCGGGAATACCTCGACCGTCTATGTCCTGCCGAATCTTGACCTCAAACGTGATGGTCCGACGGTGCTCGAGGCGCCGGCGGGTATGCTCGGCGCCTTCAATGATGCCTGGTTCCGATATGTGCAGGACGTGGGCCCTGCCGGTCCTGACAAAGGCAAGGGCGGCAAGTATCTCATCCTCCCACCTGGCTATGAAGGCGAGGTGCCGAAAGGCTACTTCGTGGTGAAGCCCAAGACGTATGACCTTTGGGTCTTTATGCGGGCCTCTGTTGCCAAAGGTCTCGAGGCGGCGGTAAAGAACGTGAAGGACAACCTGCGCATCTACCCGCTCGCAAAAAAGGACAATCCACCGAAAATGGAGTTCATCAGTGGCTCCGGCAAGGGGTTCAACACCATCCACGCCAACGACTACAGCTTCTACGAGCACCTCAACGAGGTGATCCAGAAGGAGCCGCTGGATATGCTGGATCCCGAGACTCGTGGCCTGTTCGCTTCGATCGGCATCGAAAAGGGCAAGCCATTCGCGCCGGACGCCCGGATGCAGAAGATCCTCACCGATTCTGTCGCCATTGCCAACGCGGCGGCCCGCTCCATCCTCTGGTATCCGCGGATCGAGGGCACCATGCAGGGCATTGAGGTCTATCCCGGCCACAACAGCGCCTGGATGATGGGGTGGGTGGACAAGAACGTTTTCTTCAATGGAGAAGACGGCAAGACCATGAACGCCGATGCCCGGGTCACGTTCCACTATCCCTATACCGCGGTGACGCCTGCGATGGCGGTCAGCGTGCCCGGGGTCGGTTCCGACTACGGCATCGCTTACCTGGATTCCAATAAGCAGCCGTTAGACGGTTCCAAGACCTATAAGCTCCATCTGCCGCCGAATCCTCCCGCCAAGGATTTCTGGGCATTGACGATGTATGACAACCAGACTCGCTCGCAGCTGCAGACCAGCCAGAAGTTTCCGACCGTCGGCAGCCAGACAAAAGGCATCAAGCAAAACGAGGACGGCTCTTACGACATCTACTTCTCACCGAAGCCGCCTAAGGGCTATGAGAACAACTGGCTCGCAACAGTTCCAGGGAAAGGCTGGTTCGTTGCGCTGAGGATGTACGGGCCGCTCGAGGCCTGGATCGAGAAGACCTGGCGCCCGGGTGAAATCGAACTTGCCGAGTGAATTGGAGATGTTATTGCAGGCGTCTCTGGCCATACATTTTTCATCATCCCCGCAAAAGCGGGGATTCAGGATTCTCACTGGCTATCGATTCCTGCATCAGTACAGATAAAAATTTCTTCAGAACCACGAGATGGGTAAATCAACTATGAATATGCAAACGAAATTAAAAACCAGCCTGAAGGCTGTGTTGCTGGCGGCGTTCTCAATGCTTGCCCTTTCGCCAGCTTACGCTGCGGATGCCCCCACTCAGGCGCAGGAACTGACCCTGCAAGAACAGATGATTCACCGCCGCGCGGTCGAGGCCGCCGTATGGGGTATGCCACTGGTCGGAACTCGCGGTTTTTTAACCAGCACCCGCCGTGATCTCGGCGGCGACTGGAATGACGTGGTCTATCATTCGAAACCCCAGGTTTCGCGCCACGGATTCCTTACCGCGCAGAACCAAACTCCCTATGTTGTCGGCAATTTTAACACCAAGGAGGGACCGCTGGTTGTCGAGGTTCCGGGTGCATCCGACAAGGCCAAGTACTTTGGTTCTTTCGTCGATGCCTGGGATTATCCGTTCACAGATGTCGGGCCTGCGGGTGCAGATAAGGGAAAAGGCGGCAAGTATTTGTTCCTGCCACCCGGTTACGAAGGCGAGGTGCCGGAAGGATACCTCGTGTTCCGCCCGTATACCTATGCGGTCTACACAGCATTGAGGCCGGTAGCGGAGAAAGGGGCGACGATCGAAGACCAGGTGGCCTACGCCAGGACGTTGAAAGTCTATCCACTCAGTGAAGCAGGCAACCCACCGCCAACAAATTTCCTTGATGCCTATCCAAAGAAGTGGAACACGCTACCGCAATACGACCTCTCCTTCTATCGTGACCTGGCCGAGGCCATCAATGAAGAACCGGTTCTGGAGCGCGACCTGGCAATGATGGGCATGCTGAAGTCCATCGGCATCGAGAAGGGCAAGCGGTTCAACCCCGATGAGAGGATGCAAGAGATCCTCGAAATGGCGATCAAGGATGCCTACGACTATATGCAGGAT
>JAHEIO010000271.1 GCA_024639325.1 Gammaproteobacteria bacterium | reverse complement strand
ACCGCCAATACCGACACGGTCTATGCCACGACATTCCTTGATCTGAAGACGGATGGCCCGACGGTCGTTGAGATTCCACCGGGTTGTGGGCCAGGTACTTTGAATGATGCGTGGTTCCGATTCGTTATCGACATGGGTGCTCCCGGACCGGACAAGGGCAAGGGTGGCAAGTACCTGATTCTACCGCCGGACTTCAAGGAGGAGGTACCAGAAGGATACTTCGTCGGTCGTTCAACGAGCTACGTGAACTGGATGATACTGCGCGGCTTCCTGGTCGACGGGAAACCGGACGCCGCGACGAAAATGTTCAAGGATGGCCTCAAGATCTATCCCCTCAAAGCCGCCAAGAATCCACCGGCTATGGTGTTTGTCAACGCCTCGGGAAATCCCGCCAACACCGTACACGCAAATACGTTTGCGTTCTACGAAGAACTGAACGAGGTCATTCAGCGGGAACCAATCGAGATGATCGATCCGGAAACTCGTGGATTGCTGGCAAGCATCGGCATCCAAAAGGGCGAGCGTTTCGAACCAGACGCTCGGATGAAGAAGATCCTCACCGAAGCCGTTGCAATCGGTAATGCGACCGCAAGAGCAATCTGGCTGAAGCCGCGGGATAAGAGTGCTTACCTCTATGAGAACAGCGGTTGGTACATGGTATTTCTCGGTGGAAGTTACCAATGGCTGAAAGACGGCGGCACGGGCGGACGGTACCTCGACGCGCGCACACTGTTCTTTTACTCGGCGACAGTCAACACGCCGGCCATGGCAGCCAAGATGGTCGGCAAAGGCTCACAGTATGCGTTCAACGCCACCGACAAGAACGGCGAATACCTCGATGGGAGCAAGAACTACAAGCTGAATATTCCGGCAGACGTTCCGGCCAAGGACTTCTGGTCGGTGGTTGTCTACGACCCCCAGACTCGCTGCGAACTACAAACCAGTCAACCGTTCCCGAGTCGAAATAACAAGCGTGACGACCTGATCGTTAATAGCGACGGATCCGTCGACCTCTACTTCGGCCCAAAGCCTCTCAAAGGCAAGGAGAGGAACTGGGTGCAGACGACGCCCGGCAAAGGCTGGTTTGTCCTGCTGCGTCTCTACGGACCTCTTGAACCTTGGTTTGACAAGACCTGGCGTCCGGGTGAATTTGAGGTGATTGAATGACGAACGACCTGGCAAAGTCGTTGGAGCGAGAATGCCGAAACCCCTAACGAATGGTTGCATCTGACGCGCCGCGTTGTTGTATTTCGAGGACGGCCGAACTCAATGGCGGTTGGTCATCAAACTCGTCCAGAAACCAAAAGGCGGAGCCCTTAGTGATTGCCATCGACCCGACTTCCCACACACTTGCGGCATCGAGAGCCCTTGCACCGCTACGCTTGCTGACTATGTTCTTCGTCGCATGCGCTTGCAGTGTCGCGACTGCGGCGGATGATCGCCATCCATTGGAGTCAGCCGATACTTCTAGCCCGCGAGCGACTTTGAGGAGCTTCCTCGAAGACATGCGTGAAGTGTATGTAGTAGCCAAAGAGCATGGACGCCTTCGGCCGACGCCGGAACACGTGGCGCTCAGGAATCGGGTTTTCCGCTGCATGGACCTTAGCGAACTGGCGCCTGCCGTGAGGTTGAGTCTTGCAAAGGAAGCGGCTGTTTGCTTGAAAGAGGTTTTGGACCGAATTGAATTGCCGCCGGAATCGGATTGGCCGGGCTCCGATGAGGTTTCCGAAAGGGAAATCACCAAGTGGACGATTCCGCATACGGAGATCTCGATCGTCAAGATCAAAGAAGGTCCCCGCGAGGGCGAGTTCCTGTTTAGCAGTGTGACGGTCGAACGAGCGACGGAGTTCTACGAGATTGTCGAAGGCCGCGAGTACATCGAACGAGAAACAACTACGAGTGGACTTTACGAGATTCTAGTCTCCGTGCCGGGCTGGATGATTCCGAACGGTTGGATCCCGTCGTGGGCGCGGACTCGCTGGTACGGTCAGGCCATCTGGCAGTGGATCGGGTTGGTCCTGACTCTGCTCTTGGCTCTGGTCGTGATGATCACGATCTACTTGGTCGGTCGCAGGAGAGCCAAGAGGTTGCAGTCCAACGTGGGCCGTTACTTGATTACGCTGGCTTTTCCAATCACGGCGACGCTTGTGCCTCTGGCAACACGCTACTTCGTCGTCAAGCAGTTGCAAATCTACGGATCCCTGGTGGTCGCGATCTCGTTCACGCTCGAGGTTGTTTTCTTGTTTGCCTTGATGATCTTGGTCATCAGCGTCGCTAACCGGTTGGCCGAGTTGATCATCGCGACGCCGTGGATTAAGCCGGCAGGCTTGGACTCGCAACTCGTTCGACTCACTTGTCGTGTTCTCAGCATAGTTGGGGCTGCGGTCGTGCTTTTAGAAGGCGGACGCCAACTTGGTATCTCGTTGACAACGCTATTGGCTGGTGCAGGTGTAAGCGGTTTGGCGTTGGCATTGGCGGCGCAAGACTCGCTGAAGAACATTTTGGGCAGCATGATGATCATGCTGGACAAACCTTTCAAAGTAGGCGAGCGAATCGTCACGAAAGGCTACGACGGCGTTGTCGAAGACATTGGCTTACGCTCGACGAAGATTCGTTTGCTAACGGGGCACCAAGTCTCGATTCCTAACGAACAGATGGCGCGGGTCGAAATTGAGAACATCGGTCGCCGCCCCTTCATACGACGAACTGCGACGATCGAACTCCCTTCCGACACGCCCTCGGCAAAAATCAAACGGGCGTTGGAAATACTGCGCAAGATTCTGGAAAACCACGAAGGGATGAAGCCCGACTTCCCGCCGCGTGTCTACCTGCGCGACGTAAACGAATCGTCGATCGGCATCTTCATGATTTACTGGTATCACCCGCCAGAGTATTGGGATTTCTTGGCATTTAGCGAGGGAGTCACGCTTCAG
>JAHEIO010000270.1 GCA_024639325.1 Gammaproteobacteria bacterium | reverse complement strand
CATCCCGCAATTTTCGTTTGAGTGCAGCTTTTTCATCGTCGCTGCCGGGGACCGGGCTCTCTGAGGGCTCGTCTGCGCCGTTTTTTCGCTTGGCCCTTACCTCTCGCATTCCTACACGGCTTCGCAGCTTCCTGTGACTGTTCAGCAAGCTATCGTAGGCGTCTGTGAGTTCGCTCATTTCGGCGCTGAGTTTGGCGACTTCGTTCAGTTCCGCGCGTTGCTCGCAGAAAAGGCGGCACTCGTCGGCGTAAATTGACGCTCGCACCGCGACGTAACTGCAACCAGAGGCCACTAAGACCGCAATCACGACGAGCGCGAGCATCAAAACTGTGGATAACTCCATGCATCACCTGTGGATAACTGTCTGAAACGGTAGGGAGCGCCCTAGCGGGCGCACTTGTCCCCGCCCGCGCGCCCCCGAGCGTACCGTTACGCTGTGCATAAGTCTTGACGCAATGCACAAAAAAGGCCCCGGAGAGGGGCCTGCAAGGAAGATTGTCGGCAGAATTAGATCGGCCAGCGCGTGTAGAGCAGCGCTCCGCTGAACGTCATGGACGGAGCGCCCCCGAGCGCGATCCCACCAATTTCGAAAACAAACGCGGTTCCCGGTGGAAAGAAGCGGCGATCCGTGAACCGCTCGACGTAGTTGATATCCTGACCGGTCGCCAGGGGGACCAATGGGCCGCTTGTGACAATCGACTGTGTCACAGCAGCGAAGCCAGCCTCAGGGTTCGGCGCTGAAATTTCCACCATCATCGACGCCTCGGCCGCGTTGCCGGCGTTATTGATGCCCTTGAGCGCGAAGCTGTGGACTTCCCAAATCTCGTCCTGGGGCTGGCTGATGGTGAAGTTGTCGCCTTTGGCAGTCGCTACGACGAATCCGGCCGCAGCGTTCAGCGAGTTTGCCGAATAAAACGGGTACAGGTCGAGCCCTGGACTGATGTCCTGCCGGAGCTCCGACGGGTTCACGCCGAAGTTTCGATTGAACAGAAGCCCCTGCAATCCACGCGGGAGCCGGTTAACTTTGCTCATGCGCGGGCCCTCAGAGCGGCGCGATTTGGACGATTGCTCTCACAGTCAGCGCGCCTGCGGTAGTGTTCCGCACGCGAATCACCATCCGATCGCCAGCTACGCCAACGTCGTTATAGTACATCTCATCCGGGATCACGGGGTATCGGGTCTGGATCGCCAGCGGCGACTCCTCAAGAACGATATCCGCACCCGATTGGATGTTCGCGACAAGCCCGGTGGCGGAAGCCGTGAGGCCGATCGACACTACGGCATTCGAGCGAAGGAACTCGAACGAGCTGCCGGACAAGATATTTTCATTGACCGCATTCGCGGCAATGCTGACTTCTTTCTGAATGGTTGCCATGAGCTACCTCACAATGCGAAGAACGCAGTCCCGCTCGCGCCATGTCGTGTATCGGGTTTTCCCCGGAAACTCTCGGAAAAAACCTTCGCGGCACTTCCCCTTACGGCGTCGGCGGCGTTTAACCTCTTGGCATCGACGATCCGGCTGCGGCTGCGTCTGCGGCGTGGGCTGCGGGATCGTGGTGACAATCGGTGGCTGTGAGGGTAGCAGCGTGCTTCGAGGCACTGTCAAGGGCCGCGCGAACGAAATCTCGCGCGGCCGGGCGAAGCTGATCGGGAAGCGCCTGAAGATTATCGACGGCGACGTAACCGGCGAAGGTATGCTAACCGTGCTTGCGCCGCCAAAACCCGGCGTTGCAAGCGGCGGGAGCGCAACGGGTCCCGGCCGCGTGGCAGGGGTTGGCGCAGGAACCGGGCTAGGAGCTGGAATCTGCTGGGGGCTAAATACTGGGGTGGCTGGTGTGGCATCGGGAAGGACCTCCGGTTTTGGCAAAATCTCAGGAACTTGGACAGGCCGAGTGGTCGGAAGTTGCGGCGCGGTCGGGAATTTTTCGGGCGAAATTTCGGGGCGCGGTGGCGGCAGCGCGGGCGGCAAAACGATCTCGCGCGGCGAAGTTGACGCCGCGCGGCGTCGTTCGTCGGCCCGTTTCGTCGCTTCGTTCAGCGCTCGCTGTTCACTTTGGCGGCGCTGAGTCTCTAGAATTGCAGCCTCAGCAAAAATACCCACAGGACCAAGAACGCGACCGAGAGCAAAACGGCCAAACGCCCGAGTAGTCGAGCGAGTCGCAGCTTTTCGTCGGAGCGTTCGTCGCGGAGTTGCGCGAGTAGGACGGTCAAATCGTGTTCCGCGTCGTCGTCCGATCCGAGGGTCTCGGGGATCTGGGAACGATTGCGAGCCCGGAAGGATTCCAAAGAGGATTTGCGCGAGGGAGGGCAGGTCATCGTCATCTTCCCGGCGTCCGAAGATCGCGATCGAAAACGGGCCAGCAGGACCGGCCACGGGACCGGAACCACCTGGCGGGCGGCGCGGCGGGCGAAATCCCGGTCTCGGCCCGCCCGTGTCGGGTGTTCCCGGCTCGAACTCTTCCGGCCGAAAATCTCGTTCAGGAAAATCGAAGCCGCCATTGTCGCGGGTGTGCGGCATCTACTTACGGCGTTTTTGCATCCGCCTTAGCTTCGCCATGTGGCGCTTTGCCGCAGCACTTCCCTTGACAAGTCGAGCAGGTTTTTTCTTTCGTGCGGCGGCAGTCCTGCGACGAGCTGCCGGACGTTTCTTTGCAGCCTTTTTGCGGCGGCGCTTCTTGCGTGTCGGGCTGCCGCGAACGAGCAGACGTTGCCCGGCTGCGGTTTGTTGGGCGAATCCGGCGAATCCGCCGGGCGGGATGAACGGTTTTCGGGTCGGCATTTTGTCACCTCAGAATCCCACGGGCTCGGGCATCATCCCGCAATTTTCGTTTGAGTGCAGCTTTTTCATCGTCGCTGCCGGGGACCGGGCTCTCTGAGGGCTCGTCTGCGCCGTTTTTTCGCTTGGCCCTTACCTCTCGCATTCCTACACGGCT
>JAHEIO010000269.1 GCA_024639325.1 Gammaproteobacteria bacterium | reverse complement strand
TGTAACCGGGGATCACCAGGTAGTTCACGTTCCGCAGCCACCGGTTAACACTCACCCCGGCGCCATGCTCAGGATCGTCGAGGGCGGTCGCGGCCACACGGCATCGACGCAGCTGTGGGAACGGCGCCGCTTCGTCCTTGCACGCCCCCTTGATGTACATCAGCGCATGGCCTGCAATACCACCCGTTGCCTTGTATTTGGAGCGGTACTGACTGGTTACGCACAACTCCACGTAGTAAGGGAACAGATGTTCGTATGCTGGATCGGGGCGGCTTTCAAAAATAATGCTGTCACTGCCGCCGACGTCGCTGTCCGACATACAGGCGCTGAGGAGCATCGCGAATGCAAGCAAGGCGAGCGAAAAAAACCGACAGCGCCGCCAGCTGCTCGTCGTAGTAACGTTGCCAACTGGGGTCATCGTCGGCCTTCGACTAATTAGCGCACATCAGCTTGTCGCTTTCTATACCCCTGGCGTGTACCAGATGGGTGATGTGTAGGCGCGGTCCTGAATCGAGGCCGGGACGTTATCTGGAAGTTTGACACCGAAGAACGCGGCATCGTAAGTGGTCCACCGCGGGGTTGGAATCTCGATGACGCGCACATAGTAAAATGCAGGAGCTTGTGGATCGAAGTCCGGGTCTTGCCAGTAGGCACTCATCAGGGCATCTCCAATCGAGTTGGTGTACGTCGCGGTGGGGATGTCCACGGTATTGCCAACCGGGTCTTTCGCTCTGCCATCATCGCCAATCTCGCGCCCATCGGAAACTGCAACGTCATAGATGCGCTCATGCATCTCGCCCTTGTCGTCCATCCATCCCTTGATGATCTGTACCCGATCGAGATTGGCTCCGTCGGGATCACGCAGAGCGCGGATCATGAAGCTGGGTATACCCTCCTGGGGTGCCTCTCTTAAGTCACCCCCCATGGGGACACCTCGCCGGTAGCCTTGCGCGATGAAGTCGGTACGCTGTAACTCATCCGCTTCGAAATCCCATCCGCCGAAGACGCGCACGCGAATTCGCGTTCCTGTCGTGGCGTACACTTCTTTGCGCTTCATCGAGCTGAACAGCTCTTCACGCGTATTTTCCCGCGCCCACACAGCTATCATTCCGGAGGCCGACTCCTGGGAGGTCAGAATGCGCAAGGCGGGATCGTCAGCGGGTATGACTTCACGGTTGTGCCGGTCGGATGTGGGCTCGGTGTGCTGATACTTGCCGAAGTAGTTTTCCTCCCTGGAAGTGCTCAGCGCGGTGTGGGTGTCGGTAGTTCCGATCAACCCGAATTTGTAGGGATTCACTCCCAGTTCCTTGCCCAGTTTCAAACCCAGCTTGAGCGCGGAGCGTGTGTGTTCAAACTGCAGCATCCAATCCTCCTTGGGGGCTGACCCGGACAGATTGCTCACGTCCCAGCGTTCGAAATCGGCGAACTCGTCATCCGGAGACAGCAGCGGATGCGTCTCTTCATCTCCCTTGATCTGAGTCATCTCGTGCAGCGGCTCCCAGCGCGCCCGGGTCTCCACATAGGTCCGGTCCATCGGCTCTCCCGAGACCGTCTTGTCACTAAACATCTTGCCGTTACTGAGATTACCATTGTGGGGCACCGCGATGACCCTGCCGCCGGTCTTTTCCTCGTAGTCGGCAAGATACTTCCACAGGTCCTGGGGATCACCGCTGTCAAACAGCGAGAATGGTAAGGTCTGGCTGGTCTTGTCGGCTCCATCCTCAAAAAGGACCACCCGGTGAAGATTGTCTCCATTCGGCGTCGAAGTCCATTCGAAACCCATCAGCGTGGTGAATCGGCCCGGCTCGTAGTACTCATCGGCAATCTTGAGCGAGTCATTCCATATCGAGCGCGACAGCTCGTCGTCGCTGAACGGATTCTGCAACTTCACCGTGCCCCATTCGATAATGTTCGCGAACGCCTTCATACGGCCTTCTTGCCCGGAGTTGAACAGCTCGTAGATCTTCTTGCCCCAGGGATCGGCGAGCAGCAGCGGATTCGAATCGCGGAGTCCCGTCGCCAATCCATTAAACTCGGCATGTTCGGTCACGGCTAAAAAGTCCAGCGGGCGAATCAACTGCACCGGCTGGCCCGTGTTCGCGATCACTTTCTCCCCGCGGGCGAGACGAAACCCGTCGTGTATATCCAGCGAGGTGCCAACCAGACCCGCGTCGAACGAGACTTCAGTATGAAAATGGGTGTCGCCAAAAAACACCTGATCGGGATAATTCCTACCGACATAGGGCGAGTAAATCTTCTCGCCTAACTGACCATCCTTTCCGGCTGTCGGGTAAGGGGACGCATGTATTACTACACCCGGTATATAGAAAACCCCGATAGTAAATATAAGGGAACAAATTGTTCTAAAAATGCCATTATAAATTTTCATTGTTTTCCTTCTTTGATGCTAAAAAACTCACATGTGTTGGTACGTGCAACTTCCCTTCATTATTGATTATCCAGGACCAATACATTACCCCATATAGCGCTGCCTCCCTGGGCAGGGTAGCATAGTAAACAATCTTCCATCTTCAGCGAGAGGCATTGTGTAAGGTTGGGGCCTGACGATGTATTGTAACCTGAGAACAACATCACAATCACAAACGAGATAGCGTAGATCTTTTGTCTCTTAACCTATTGGGTTAGTTTGTATAACTGCTATTGGCCGGCTACTGACGGACACGGAGTATTAATATCCAGGTGTTCGAGGCCAGTTTTCCCGGTCCGCTTTGTCGCGGACTCTACCCAGCAGTTGCGGATGGATTCACTAAAACTCTCGATACAATTACCAATCCCGTTTTGATTCAGGGAATTGATATATCGAGGCCTCTTGGGATGCGCTTTTCGGGATCGTAAAATGGCAATTCAACAATCTCGCAAGGATAGATCCCACCTTCTTCTACCTTCAGCGAGAGAGTTCGGCCGACCCACTCGCCAGG
>JAHEIO010000268.1 GCA_024639325.1 Gammaproteobacteria bacterium | reverse complement strand
CTCGGCGCGCGCGAAGCTCTTGACAGTGACCGGCACGGGCTTCTCGTCCCCTGCGGACTCGCCCGACGCGTCTTGTTGCGCGCACAGCGGCGATACGGTCATGGCGAGCGCCATCGTCAGGGCGAGAAGCCGGGTCGTGGAACCCGAATTCATGATGTGCCTCCTTTTGTCTTCTTCCGCGGTGCCGCAAAACGTTGCGGATGCAGCGGCGGCGAAACGCCACCGCTGCATCCGTTTGTCGGCTGGCTTTCAGCAGACTATGTGCACCCAATGAGGAATCAACGACCTACTTCGCAACTTTCGCGAAATCGATTTCCTCAACCGGCGGCAGCTTCCAGCTTTGATCAAAGAAGGGTTCGGTCGGCCCGTAGAAGCGGAAGTACGGGAACCAGGCACGGCCAGGAACGGATTTGATCCAGTTGTTTTCCCAGCCCTTGGGGGCTTTCGGCCCAATGAAGATGGGCGTCGAACCGTCCGGGTTGGTCTTGACTCCTTCATGCACGGATCCTCTCTCGGCCCGCTGCTGATCACTGGTTATCAGGCCACGGGTATCTACGTCGTAGACGGTGACCGCCCAGAACAACTTGACCGGCGGATTCGCAGGTACGTTGATCACGTAAGAACGATCACCCGCGAGTGCGCGGCCTTTGGTGTCCAGGAACATGCCCCCATAGCCCATGCCGAAACCCGGCTTGGGGAAAGACATCCGCTCGGACGTCGTACAGGCCTCATAGGTATAGCGTGCACGCGGATCGAACCGGTCGTAATACTTCGTGCGTTGGGTGTTCTCCATGGCATCGCCGGGCTCAGCGCCTTCGACGCGTCCCAGGATCAGGCGCCAGCCATCGTCGCGCAGCACCCCGGGCAAACGCTCGCGGAAAACCATGTTCTTGGCCATCGCTTCACCGACGACTACCGCGTCGGCCATGATCTTCTTTTGGCGTTCGGTCGGCTTGAAGGCCTTGCCTTTTTCGATTCCCATCTCCTTGAGAAAGTACATAAAGAAGCGATCGCGCTCTTCGACCGGTTCCTCCTGCAGGATGGCATGAAGCATCTCCCAGTATCTTATGCCGCGCGGCTGATAGTTCCGCCCAGGCTTGTTATCAGCTGGAATGATGGTCACAGCTTTGGCCGCATCGCCGTTGTAGTAAAACTTGATCTTACTGATGACCTGGTCGCGTTCTTCCGCGGGCATTGTGAGGCGAATCAGGCCCCAGAAGTTATTGGTCTTGGACTCGATGTACTTGGCGCCCTCGATGTAAGGAATCTCGGTCTCCGGCGTTTCGGGGCCGGTGATCACCCAGGTGCCCCCGTTACCCGCGAAGGGGCCGAACATGCCGAAATCCGCCAGGCCGCGCTGCCAGAAGTCGATGCCGAGGCCGATCACCGCGCCAGGCGGGATCTCGAGAACAGCCGCCTTGTCCTTGACGTTGGTCCAGGGGATCAGGTACGGAGTCGATTCGTTGGCCGTGAGGATCAGCGAGCGGTCGTTGAACTGGGTCAGGTAGACCATCTGGTTCGGCTTCATGTCGTAGAGGTCGAGATAAGACTGCCGCCACTGGGCCTGTCCGACGATGGGCAACGACCAAAGGTAGGCCTGCACCGCGCGGTGGTAGTCCATCTCGTAATAGAGCTTCTCTGACGTCTCCTCGGTGGGGACGCCGTGGTCGAACGTCAGCTCACCGATGTGGGTGTTCACCTTGTTCGGGAACTTATCTTCCTGCGCATGCACGCCCGACATTATGACGCTGGCACAAAAAAAAGTGCATAGTGTGCTCAGTAATCGTTTCATGGTAATAGCCTTCCTTTCGTTGGAGGTGATCACTTTATATACTTCGAAAAATCCTTAACTTTGTTGATCGTCGGAAACTTGTATTCGTCATTGAAGAACTCGGCTTTGGCACCGTATGCGCGCATGTAGGGAAACCAGCCACGGCCCGGGATGGTTTGCACATGGTTGGCTTCCCAGCCCTTGGGCGGAGAGTCGGAGCCGAGCAGCATGTAATAGGAGCCGTCGTCGTTCTTCCGCAGGCCCGGCGTTTTGCTGCCCATCGTGGCTTTGCCACCGGCGGCGCCCTTTCGATTGTCGATCAGGCAGCGGGTGTCGGTGTCATAGATGACGATCGACCAGAAAAGCTCCGCAGGTACGTCCTTCTCGATGCGGATCACATAGTTGTTCGCACCTTGCAAACGTTCGCCTTTTTCGTCCTCGAACTTGCCGATGTATGCCTGAGCCTTGCCCGGCATGGGGATGGTCATGGCGGGTGAGGTGGTGACCGCCTCGTATCCGTAGCGTGCGCGCGGATCAAAGATGTCGTAGTCGCGCATACGCTGATCGTTTTTGATCCCTTCGCCCCATTTTCCTCCGAGAATCATGCGCCAGTTGTTCTGGCGCAGCACGCCGTCAAGCCGCTCGTTAAACACAAGGGTTTTGGCCATCAGTTCACCGACCTTGGCACCGTCTTCGAGGATCTTCCGCTGCCGTCCGGTAGGCTTGAAGGGCTTTCCTTTTTCGATGCCCAACTCCTTCAACCAGTACATGAACAGGCGGTCGCGTTCTCCGACCACCTCGTCGTTAATGCCGACATGCAGCATTTCCCAGAAGGCCAGGCCACGGGGCTGGTATTGGGCGGTAAATTTGTCCTCGCCGTCGATGATCTTGATGGTGGGTTTCTCTCCGTCGTTGTACAGACGGAGCTTGGCGCTCAGGGCCTTGACTTCTTCAGACGTTCCAATGGCGCGCAGCACGAAGAATACGCGGTCGGTGATAACGCGATGGACACGTTGACCGTCAGCCGGATCCGGCACCCTGTCCGCCGGCGTGTTCGGACCGACGATGACATGGGTTCCGCCATTTCCGCCGTTCGGACCGAACACCCCCACGTCACTGGGACTCTGCTGCCACATGTCGTCGATCATGCCGACAAAAAGACCTTTGGG
>JAHEIO010000267.1 GCA_024639325.1 Gammaproteobacteria bacterium | reverse complement strand
CCGCGCGCGATAACCGATGCGGTACTGGAGATCGACCGGCAGCTCGCGGAAATCAGCGAAAACTTCGATCTCCTGCTTCACGTTACGCCGGTCAATGCGAATCATGCCTGGCAAGAGTTTACTCGAGATAACTTCGGCAGGATGCCGACCTTCCATTATCGCCCGCGCAGCGTCGACCCGGCCCTGCTCAAGCGATCGCTGTATCGCATTCCAATCGAGCGGGCCGAGGATCCGACCCTGACCGACCTGTTTTCCTCGAAACGGGATGAACTCGATCGCCAACTTACGCTGTTATCCGATCGCGGTACGGCGCGCTTCGTCCACGGCAGCATTCAGCTATTTGGTCAGATCGAAGAAAGCTTATTGAACACCGCGAAAAAGCTGGCCAGCCGCACTGTCGAAGGCGCATCCGGAGACGCCGGCGCATTGCTGGACGCCGGGGAACTCGCCAAACAGGCACGCGACGAGATCGCGCACTATCGCAAATCAGACCCAACCCTCGCGGCCGAGGTCGAAGTCCGAGATGACATCACCGGCATCCTCGTCTCCCACGGCAATTTTCTCATAGGCAGCGATGCGGGTGTTTCAGCACACCGGCTGCGCGCCACGTTGAACCACGAAATCGGTACCCATGCATTGACTTACCACAATGGTAAACGGCAACCGCTCCGGCAACTCTACGCGGGTCTGGCAGGGTACGAGGAGTTACAGGAAGGTCTGGCGGTATTGGCCGAATACCTGTCCGCGGGATTGACCCTTTCTCGTCTACAGCTGCTGGCCGGCAGGGTTATCGCGGTGCACAGCATCATCCAGGGCGCGGACTTCGTTGAGACTTTCGGATTACTGCGCGACGAGTACAATTTCCGTGCATTTACCGCCTTTACAATGACCATGCGAGTCTACCGCGGTGGCGGATATACCAAGGACATGGTCTATTTGCGGGGATTTTTGAACCTCCTCGAATACCTGGCCGAGGATCGGGATCTCGAACTTCTTTTCTACGGCAAGATCGCCATGGATCATCTGCACCTGCTCGAAGAATTGCGCTGGCGCAAGGTTCTGAAACCCATTGCGTTGATGCCGTGTTATCTCGAGGACGCGGAAGGTCAGCGGCGTCTCGAAGAACTGAAGAGCAACTCCACCCTGCAGCATGTTCTGGACAATCTGACGTGAAGATCGGATTTGTCGTCAACGACATAGAAACGGAACAGCCCGGATATACCACCACCTATCTGGCCATGGCGGCGACCCGGCTGGGACACCAGGCATGGTATATCCGGGTGAGTGATTTTTGCTACGGGCCGGGCGAACACATTCACGCCGAAGCGAGACGAGTCGGCAAGTCCAACCACCGTATAAGCCAGGCCTATCTTCACGACTTGCGGGGCGAACAGGCGATCAGCGGGTTTCTCGACGTCTGTGAACTGGATGTCCTGATGCTGCGCAACGACCCGGCGGAAGACGTCGTGAGCCGGCCCTGGGCGAGGCTCGCCGGCATCAATTTCGGCCGCTTTGCCGCCCGGCGGGGTGTGCTGGTCGTCAATGATCCTGATGGTCTGGCCAGAGCGGTCAACAAACTCTATCTGCAGGAGTTTCCCGCCGAGGTGCGGCCCAGGGCTTTTATCGGTCGCGACCGGCAAAAGCTCAGGGCGTTCTGCGAGGAAATGGGAGGCACGGCCGTGCTCAAGCCGCTATTCGGATCCGGCGGTCGCAATGTCTTTCTGGTGCGGCCGGAAGACGCGCCAAATGTAAATCAGATTATCGAGGCGGTCTCGCGCGACGGATTCATTGTCGCCCAGGAGTATCTGCCCGAAGTGGTGCACGGAGATACCCGCGTGTTCCTGCTCAATGGCCAACCTTTGTGCCACGAGGGACGCTGCGCCTGCATCCGGAGAATGCGCAGCAACGGCGATATCCGCAGCAACATGACGGCGGGCGCAACCGCGGCGCCGGCATCGTTGAACGACGACATCAGGCACCTTGTGGAACGCGTCGGGCCAAAGCTCGTACGCGACGGCATGTTCCTCGTCGGGCTTGACATCGTTGGCAGCAAACTGATGGAGATCAACGTGTTCAGCCCCGGCGGGCTCGAAAGCGCGGAGGCGTTTACCGGGGCCAGGTTCAGCAGGATGATCATCCAGGATCTGGAGCGGAAACTGGATTACCGGCTCGACGCCTCGCGCAGGTTCTCGAATCCGGAGCTGGCCACGTTCTGAACCCAGCCCCGCGTCAGGCTATGTCAATTAGCCAGGTATCCCATTAACCGTTTTGCGTCCGCCGGTGCGGCACCCGCGGCATCGTTGTCGAAGTAAACGTGCACGGTTCGTTTCTCCTGCCGCCATTTGCGGATCTCCGACGAAAGGCCGATGAGGGCGCTTGACGAGTAAGACGAGCTGTAAGTTCGCGTGTGGCCGTGCAGCCGGACGTAAACCAGATCCGTTGTCACCTTGTCCCACATCGGCCAATCCGCTGCATCGGACCGGCAGTTGGCGACTTCGTGTTCGTTCAGACAGGCGGCCACTTCATCATCGAACCATGAGGAATTGCGAAACTCGATGGCGTGTCTCGCCTCATCCCACTGTTTCAAGGCTTCGACAAAGGGTTGCAGGCGATCGATATGTTTGGTGAATGTCCCGGGAAGCTGCCACACCAAAACCGCGAGCTTTTCACGCAGCCCAACGGCGCG
Source organism: Gammaproteobacteria bacterium (assembly GCA_024639325.1). Lineage (GTDB taxonomy): Bacteria > Pseudomonadota > Gammaproteobacteria > Arenicellales > JAANXG01 > JAHEKE01. Next base: position 255 of record JAHEIO010000267.1, on the reverse strand, counting down.
TTCCCGTTCGCGTGCGACGGATTGGAGCGGGTCGTTCAGCTTTTTGTTGTGAGTAAGAAACCGGTTGCCTTTCAGGGAGAAACGAAAATCCGGCGGCGTTTCGTCGTACCAGCGTTCGAAGGTCTGCTTTTTCTGCAGGCGGTAAAATGTGGCATTGACTTCGACCGCATTGAATTGTTCGGCATAGTGTCGCAACCAGTCCTTACGCTTCACGCCTGAATAGAAGCTCGATTTCCAGTGGTCATAATTCCAGCC
>JAHEIO010000266.1 GCA_024639325.1 Gammaproteobacteria bacterium | reverse complement strand
CCATGTAGCTGCCGACGAAACCCGTACCGCCAAACAAGCCGATTCGTTGCGGCGGACTCTTCCGCTCAGTCTCATTTGTCATAAAAACCTCGTCACTTCAAGTGATCGCTCTCGCGGTCAGTTTAATCTCTGAGAGTATTGCGCGGATAAAAAAGTCTGAAAAGGTTGATCCACTCTCAGCGCCCCGTGTCGGAAAAACCTACCTATAGCCTTGTGTCGCATCAACATCAACGTGCCGACAGCCGCTCCGTCCAGAACCGGTAGGGATAATCCCGGTCCGAGTCGATGACCGGCAGCATGCGAAGTCCTTGGGCGGAGAAAAACCCGCACGCCTCAGAATGCGCCTTGACCAGCAGTCCGTCAGCGCCGCATCGCCTTGCGTGGCGGCGGGCTTTACACAACAACTGGGCACCGACACCCTGTCGGTGGCGGTCTAACCGCACGTAGATACCGTGTAGCAGCACGCCCGTTTTGCGAATCGGCGTCTCGGAGTCGTGGGCCGGCTCGCACGCCGCGACACCGACGATCCCGGTTTCATCCTCGGCGACGTACATGGAGAGGTGCTTCATATCCTGCAGCGAGTAATTGTAAATGGGCAGGGACAGCCTTTTGACTCGGTCAGGGATGCCCCACGACATGATGGCCGATCGTATGACCCCGTTTACCGACGCCAAATCATCGGGGGATACCTCGCGTACCATGATCCCGAACAAATTCGGGTTCCGGTGCGCGCCGGCTTGTCGGATTGCCGAGTGCGCCGTGTCTGGTACAGTCCCGTACACGCTCATTTCATGGTCGAACGAGTTCACGAGCGAGTTATCCCGCCAGTGACTGTCTTGCGTGCTGTGGTCGCACGGCCGGCGGTGCCGGGGCGGGTGACCGGGGCTTCGGCGCAGGCCCGCTGCACGTGCCGCCTCCTGCGCGCGTGTCAGTGCCTTTGCCGCTGTCCTCCCCGTCGTTGGTCGGCTGCTCGCCCGCCATCACGGCGTCGATCTGATCTCTGTCCAGCGTCTCGAACTCCACCAGCGCTTTCGCCATGGCGTGCAGCACGTCGATCTTCGACATCAATATGCCCTTTGCGCGCTGATAGTTGCGGTCTATCAGGGCCCGAATCTCCCCGTCGACCCGGCGAGCCGTTTCGTCCGACATGTTCTTGCGCGACGTGACGGCCTGCCCGAGAAAGACCTCACCCTCGTCTTCCGCGTAGGCGAGCGGCCCCATCTCCTCGGACAGCCCCCATTTGGTGACCATGTTCCTCGCGATCTGCGTGGCCCGCTCGATGTCGTTCTGCGCCCCGGTAGTCACGGACTCGTCGCCGAATATTATTTCCTCGGCCAGGCGGCCACCGAACAACACCGCGATCTCACTTTCGAGCCTGCGCTTGCTGGCGCTCAGCCTGTCCCGCTCGGGCAGGAACATGGTAACGCCCAGGGCCCGACCGCGGGGGATGATCGTGACCTTGTGGACCGGATCATGTTCTGGCACCAGCCGTCCCACGATGGTGTGGCCGGCTTCGTGGTAGGCCGTCAGCAGCTTTTCCTCCTCCGACATGACCAAAGATCGGCGCTCCGCACCCATAAGGATCTTGTCCTTGGCCCGCTCGAAGTCCTCCATGGACACCGTCCTGCGGTCCGATCTCGCTGCAAAAAGCGCTGCCTCGTTGACGAGATTTGCCAGGTCCGCACCGGAGAACCCCGGTGTGCCGCGCGCGATCACGTGCGCATCCACGTTGTCCTCCACGGGAACCTTGCGCATGTGGACCATGAGAATATCGGAGCGCCCTTTCACGTCAGGCAGTGGCACGACCACCTGCCGGTCGAACCTTCCGGGCCGGAGCAGTGCGGGATCGAGGACGTCCGGACGGTTGGTTGCGGCAACCACGATGATGCCCTCATTGCCCTCAAATCCGTCCATTTCAACCAGCATCGCGTTCAGCGTCTGCTCGCGCTCGTCGTGGCCGCCGCCGAGCCCGGCGCCCCGCTTGCGGCCAACCGCGTCGATCTCATCGATGAAAATGATGCAGGGTGCGCTCTTCTTCGCCTGTTCGAACAGATCGCGCACACGCGAGGCGCCGACGCCGACAAACATTTCGACAAAGTCCGAGCCGGAGATTGAAAAGAAGGGGACCTTGGCCTCGCCCGCAATCGCGCGCGCGAGCAGCGTTTTACCGGTGCCGGGCGAACCGACCATCAAAACACCGCGCGGGATCTTGCCGCCGACGCGCGTGAAGCGCTCTGGGTTCTTCAGAAAATTAACCATCTCACCCACCTCCTCCTTGGCCTCGTCGATCCCGGCGACGTCGTCCAGCGTGACGGTCACGTCTTCTCCCTGCGTTCGGCGCGCACGACTCTTGCCAAAATTGAAAGCGCCGCCTTGGCCACCCAAGCCCTGGCGGCGGGAAAACCATATCCAGAACCCGATCAGCAAAATGAACGGCAGCAGGGACGACAACAATCGGCCAAGGAAGCCCGGCTGTGCGGGAGGTTGCGCATTGATCTCCACGCCGCTTTCGAGCAGGTCCGCAACGAGCCCCGGGTCGTTGGGGGCGTACGTCGTAAACAGCGTGCCGTCCGTACGTTCACCCTTCACCGTCGAGTCCTGGATCATCACCGCTCTGATCTGACCGGATTCCACCTCCGCGAGAAACGAGGAGTAAGGAACCTCGGACACCTTGTTTTTCGACGCAGGATCGATGCCGGAAAGGAGTGACAGAGCCAGAACGGCGAGCATCGCTATGGGGAGCCAATTGATTTTCACTGCGTGGGTTACTCTTTTGAGTGTATATGTAGATGTAAGGTTGAACGTCCGCCGTTCAAGGTTGATTACTCTTTCTTAATGTGTGTCATGTGAGTCGGCAGGTCGAGTTCGCTTCACATTCGTCGCCGATTTCTCGCATCTTCCGGGTGTTCGCTGTCGGGTAATGGGTATGCATCGGCAACGTA
>JAHEIO010000109.1 GCA_024639325.1 Gammaproteobacteria bacterium | reverse complement strand
CTCATCACCTCCGACCAGTGGCGGGGCGACTGCCTGTCGGCGAACGGCCACCCGTGTGTCAGGACGCCCAACTACGATGCGCTGATCGAAGACGGCGTGTACTTTCGTCGACACTATTCGGTGTGCTCGCCCTGCGGTCCGGCGCGGGCCAGCCTGCTGACCGGGATGTACATGCAGAACCACCGATCGGTACGAAACGGCACACCGCTGGACGACCGGCACACCAACATCGCACGCGAGGCCCGCAAGGCGGGGTACCGGCCGGTGCTGTTCGGCTACACCGACACCAGCCTCGATCCGCGGACCTACCCCGAGGAGGAAGTCAGGAAACACGGCTATGAGAGCATGTTGCCCGGCTTCGATGAGGGACTGCTGCTGCCGGCGGAGAAACCCGATGCCTGGATGAAGTTTCTGCGGAAACAGGGCTACGAATTCGACTCCCTGGAGGCGGCATACGGTCCGGTTTCAGATTATCCCGACGCGGAAAATCGGGGCCGGACCTACCCCCCGCCCGAGTACAAGGACGAACACTGCCAGACCGCCTTCCTGACCCGCGAGGCTATAGCGTATATCGACGAGGCACCCGACAATTGGTTCGTCCATCTGTCCTACCTGCGCCCCCACCCACCCTTCGTTGCCCCGGAACCCTGGAACCGGATGTATGACCCCAATCGGGTTCCCCTCCCCATTCGTGCCGACGACATTCCGACGCAGTCCACCCAGCACCCCTGGCTGGCGGCCGCGCTGGGCCCTTACGGTGACTGGTTCGATCCCTGGATCCGGGAGGCGCTGCAGAATGAACACGCGGAAAAGGAAATCAGGCAGATCCGGGCCACCTATTACGGTCTGGTGTCCAAGGTGGATCACTACGTCGGCGTGCTGCTCGATTTCCTCAAATCAACCGGGCGCTACGACGACTCCCTGATCATTATCACCTCCGACCACGGCGAACTGCTCGGCGACCAGTGGCTGTTCGGTAAGCGCGGTTACTTCGATTCCGGCTACCACGTTCCGCTCATCATCAGGGACCCGGATCGGCCCGGCCGGACCCGGGGGCGGACGGTGGACAATTTCACCGAGTCCGTCGACGTCATGCCCACGATCCTCGACTGGCTGGGACTTGACGCGCCACGTCAATGCGACGGTTGCTCCCTCCTGCCGTGGATCGAAGGGCATACGCCTGACGACTGGCGGACGGAGGCCCACTGGGAATACGATTTTCGGGACCTAAAGAACCCCGAACTGGAGCGCGAACTCGGCATCACCATGGATCATTGCCAGCTCAACGTCATAAGAAACGATCGCTACAAGTACGTCCACTTTACCGACCTTCCGCCTTTGTTTTTCGATCTCGAGAACGACCCGGCTGAAATCATGAATCTGGCCCGGGATAAGCGCGTTGCGAGCGAGGTGCTGTCCCTGGCCGGTAAAATGCTGTCCTGGAGAATGGCGAACGACGAACGGGAACTGACCTCTACTCAAGTCAACAGGGATAAAGTTTTCTCACGATGATCTTGGGCAGAAAAAACTATCGAGGCACGTTTGGCTATCGGTCATTGCGAGTGGCAGGAAGACACGGTAATCATGGCGATTTCAACTACAAAGTCGCTGGATTGCCTCACTTCGTTGGCAATGAGTAAGCATTTCACGATTCGGTTTCCTTAACTTTTCATTTATTGTACTGTCTAAATCTCGAAAGGATGAGAACAGGGTTGGATTGAAATGTACTGTCTAAGATCTGCGTCATTGGTACTTGTTCTGGTTGTCTCTAGTTTCCCTGCCATGGCAGCGGAAGATTTCGAGCCTTTTATCGGAAAATTCGAGGGGAAATACTCGAGCGAAGAGGGCGGCGTTGAAAAAAACCGGGACCTGAGCGTAGAGATCTCGGAAACCAAAGACGGTTTCAACGTGTCGTGGGAAACCACGACGTTCAAAAAGAACGAGCCGAAAACCAAGAGTTACAGTATCGATTTCGTCGAATCCGACCGCGAGCATATCTATATGGCGGCCCAGAAGAAAAACGTCTTTGGCGGCCGCGAACCGTTGGACCCGATGAAAGGTGACGCCTACGCCTGGGCCAGGGTCGACGGCCCGAAGCTGACGATCCATGCGCTGGTCATCACCGAGGATGGTGGTTACGAGATGCAGACCTACGATCGAATCCTGATGGGCGACAATAACCTCCACCTCAAATTCTCGCGCATCAGGGACGGTGAAATGTTGAAAACCATAGACACCAATCTGTATCGGCAATAGTAGGAGTCCCGACTCGATCCCGATCAATCGCGGCGGGGTCGCCGCTCCTACAATGTTGTTGCGTTTCGCTTCACTTGTAGGAGGCCCGACTCGGCCCCAATCAATCGCGGCGGGGACGCCGCTCCTACATTGTTGTTGCGTTCCGCTTCACTTGTAGAACGTCACAGCACGGAATCCAGATCGGCGCATACGTCGTCGGCATCTTCGATGCCCACCGAAAACCGGAACACGCCGTCTCCGGCGAATGTGCGGTAGCGGGCCTGCGCATTCGGTCCGAGTCTGAAGGTCGAGTCCATCACCATGTCGGTGGGAATCCAGTACACCAGTGACCGGTGGTGGCCCAGCGATACGGCATAGTGCACAACCCTCAGTTTCTCGATCATCCGCTTCGCAATGGAACCGCCCGGTTCCCGGGTCTGGAAGGTCATCATGCCGGAATAGTTGCGCATCTGACGCTGGGCCAACGCGTGTTGCGGGTGGGATTTCGAACCGGGGTAGTGGACGCGCACGACCGCGGGATGGGCCTCCAGAAAATCCGCAACCTGCATCGCCGTTTCTTCGTGCGCCGCCATGCGCAGGGGGAACGTCGCCAGCCCCCGGGATATCAGCCAGGCATTGAACGGCGACAGCACGCCGCCATAGTGCACCATCGCCTCGAGGTTGAGGGCATCCAGGTCCTCCGTGCGCCCGACCACGGCACCGCCCATGGCATCACCGTGACCGCCCAGGTATTTAGTAAGCGAGTGCACGACGAAGTCCGCCCCCAGCTCCATCGGGCGCGTCGCCGCCGGCGTGGCAAAAGTGGAGTCCACCACGACGTCGCGGACGCCGAGGTCGTGCGCAAGTCCGGAGATCGCTTCGATGTCGCTGAGACGCATGATGGGATTTGCCGGGGTTTCGATCCACACCATCTTTGTTCGCGGGGTGAACGCCGATTCGACCTCGTTGAGATCGGAAGTGTCCACCAGCGACACCTCGATCCCCCAGCGGGGCAGACTGTCGCGGACCAGTTCCGCCGTACCCACGTAGTTGGTGTCCGATATCACCAGGTGATCCCCCGAACTCAGTCGACCTGCCAGCAGGGCGTGAGATGCCGCCATTCCCGATGCAAAACACAATGCTGCCGGCGCACATTCCAGCGCCGCGATCTTGACTGCCAGCTGATCCACCGTTGGGTTGGACACCCGCGCGTAGGTATAGCCCTCATAGCCGGACCGGTTGAGTGCGGAAAACCCCGCCACCTGATCCGGGGAAAACGTCGCCGACATGACGAGATTGGGGGACGAGGCGCGGGTCACCTCATCGACGCCCTCCCCCACGTGGATGGCTCGGGTTCGATCACCCCACCGCGGATCGTCTTCTTTCATGATCATGATTCCCTCACAATTACAATCAGGCTGGCGATGGCGCCGGAAGTGTTGCTCCACTGGAATCGAGATCGACGACCAGTGGAAAGTGATCCGAGCCTTCGCGGTCATTCTTCACGCTGGCGCCGGCGACCGCGCCACTCAGGTCTGACGTTATAAAAACGTAGTCCAGCGTCGTCCGCGAGCCATCGGATTCCACACAGGTCTTCACTCTGTCCGCGGCGGTGTTTTTTATCGACCAGGCATCCTCAAACTTGGTGCCGTTCGGAGAGGCCAGCATGGCCCTGTATTCGGGGTCGCCGGGTTCGAAATTGAAATCCCCGGCGAGTAACGTCGGCACCGTCACGGCAGGTGCGGGCTTCCCTTCCGACCAGGGGTGCTGCGTTGTCTTTGGCTGTTTCCACATCAGGGATTCACCAGGCAATTCGTGCAACAGTGCACGCAGCACCGCAACCTGTGTTAAACGTTGGAGCCGAGATTGATGGCTCAGATGGACCGACATTACGCGCAGAGGAAATCCTGGAATATCGATGACGGTTTCGAGCGCACAACGCGGCAAATCGGTCTTGGTGTCCGCGAGGGTGTCGTCCACCGGCCGGGGCAGCGCATGGATCCGCGAGTAAGACACCGGCCAGCGCGACAGCACCGCGTTGCCAAATCCTCGCCGCGTGTTCACCACCCGCCCCTCGGAATCCATGCCGCTGGAGTCGAGTTCATAGCCGGGCCCATACACTGCGTATCGGTTCAGCAGATTCGCCAGCACATCGGGCTGGTGATCGAATTTGCAGGCCTGCCAGTGGGTGGTCACTTCCTGCATACAGATGATGTCGGCGTCGGATACCGCATCCGCGATCCGTTCGAGATCATAGGCGCCATCCAGTCCGAAACCGAACTGGATGTTGTACGTTGCGAATCTGATGCCGGTCAACGTCATGCCTGCGCAGGCAATGGTGCGGACAGGTAGACTCCGAACTCGCGCGTGAAATCGACGCTGACCCGGGCGTGCACCTTGCCCTGCTTGTCGAAGAATTTCTGGCAACCGTTGACCGGGAACACGGCTTCGTGCCAGACGCCGGGGTGGATGTAGAGTCCCTGCGCCCCGCTGAACCAGAACGCGGTAAAGCTCTCCGGCTCGACGTCGTCTCCCGGCAGAGCGAGCGGCGAAATGAAAGGTCCAGGTTCATTCGGAAAGAACAACTGGCCGCCGTCGGGGTGATAGTTCGCATGCCACAGCAACACCTTGTCACGCGGCGCCGAGTCCACGTCGTCGACGGCGGACCGCGGCTGACAACTCCAGCCCAGGACGTATTCATTCTGGCCGGGAACGGTCGTGTTGTGGGCATGCAGCGTGTTTCCGCGCCAGTAGAACTCGAACACTCCTTCGGTGGTCCCCCCCTGGTCGCCGGTATCGGGGTCCACCGGGCGCCGGCCCTGTGCGGGCCAGCGAACGATCTCGATGCGGCAGTCTTCCGGCCGATCGACCAGTTTACCGTAGCCTTCCAGATTACCCGCCGTCGCTTCTACTAGAGGAATCTCGAACACCGGCAACTGCGGCATATCGGCCGCACTGGGAGCCAGATTGGGTGCGGTGATCTCGTTCATCATCGATCTCGCAAATTGAAATAATTGGGAAAATAATCGGGGCTGGAGTTAAATTTTACCTGCAATCGTAACTTGGGGTCAGGGTAAAATTTCGCCTCTGAATTGTCACTCTGGCCCCAGATTATCTATTCTTTTGAAACCCTGCTCGAGATCGGCGATCAGGTCATCGGTGTGTTCCAGCCCAACGTGGATCCGGACAAGGAATTCGTCGTCCGGCCACGTCGTCGCCGTCCGCAACTGGCCCGGGTAGGCGGGGATTAGCAGACTCTCGAACCCGCCCCAACTGGCTCCAATGCCGAACAAACGCATGCCATCGAGAAAACGGGCCACTGCAACCCGGTCGACGTTTCGCAGGGTGAATCCGAACAGGCTGGATGCACCCAGATAGTCCCGGCGCCACAGGTCGTGGCCCGGGCAATCCGGCAGAGCGGGATGCAGTACCCGGCCTACTTCAGGGCGGTCCTTTAACCAGCGCGCCACCTCAAGCGCCTGTAAAGATTGCTGCTTCAGGCGCGTCGGCAGCGTCCTGAGACCGCGCAGGACCGTGTAGGTGTCGTCGGGTCCGGCGCACTGCCCGAATCCGAACACCGTCCGGCGCACGGGCTGATAGCACGGTTCGGTCATCGTGATCAGGCCCGACATGATATCGGAGTGGCCGGAAATATATTTGGTCCCGGCGTGAATACATACGTCGACGCCATGTTCGAAGGGTTTGAAATAGAGCGGCGTCGCCCAGGTATTGTCCATCAGCACCTTCAGACCTCCAGCGTGCGCCGCGCGGGCGATGGCCGGGACATCCTGGACTTCGAAGGTCAGCGACCCGGGCGATTCCAGATACACCACCCGCGTGTTGGGGCGAATGAGTGCCTCTATGCCTTCACCAATCAACGGATCATAGTAGGTCGTCTCCACCCCCAACCCGGTCAGCATGTCGTCGCAGAACATCCGGGTCGGTTCGTACGCGGCGTCCACCATGAGCAGGTGGTCGCCGCTGCGTACGAATGCCAGGATCGCCATGGCGACTGCCGCCATCCCCGAGGGCAGAACGACGCAGCCGTAACCGCCTTCGAGGGTAGTCATCGCCTCTTCCAACGCAAACGTCGTAGGCGTGCCGCACAGACCGTATACCACTTTGCCGGGCTGCAGCCGATCCGCTACACGCGACTCGAATGACTCAATTGTGGGAAACAGGATGGTGGATGCCCGGTAGACGGGCGGATTGACAACGCCATGGTTCTGCGGCGGATTGCGTCCCGCACGGGTTGCCAGCGTTTCGTCGTGTTCTGATAGGTCGCTCATGAATAACTCCGGTGCTGATGGCCTGTTTTCATCTGGAGTCCAGGAACAGGGGGTAGATGGATACAATACACACGTCAGGATATCAGAATCACGGCGTCACCACGCCGTGGGCCCGGATGGATAAGCCTGATTCAAGCTCGCCCGGTATAATCGAAATCGAACAGCTTGATTAATTCTCACAGAGGCATGAACAGGCGACTCCGAAGCGTTTTCAAACACGTTGTCCTGGCGACCGGATACGGGCTGCTGGGTGCGATCGTATTTGCGGCGGCGGGGTACGTCTATTTTCTGGAGACCCGGCCGGATCTCAAAATCTGGCACACCGCGCGGCTCGACGCGGAGTATACAGCGGAGCGATCGAACGACGTCACCACGCTGGAAGGTTACCTCGAAATCGAGGAACGGGTCATGCGGCAGCTACAGCAAAAGGTCTACGAGCGGATCGCTGCTGAAGATCGCCGGCAAATCGTGCGCTACCACCGCGGCAGCATGATGGACCCGGATTCGAAGCCGATAAACTGGAACAGGACTTTCGAGCTCACACCGGACCGGCCGGCGGCGGGCGCCCTGCTCATCCACGGTCTTTCAGATTCACCGTACAGTATGCGGGCGATTGCGGAAACCCTTTACTCGCACAACGTACTGTCCATCGGTATGCGCATGCCCGGGCACGGCACCGCTCCGTCCGGACTGGTGGATGTGCACTGGAAAGACTTCGTTGCGGCCGTACGCATCGGCGTCAACGAGCTGAAAAGCCGCCTCGGCGATGCGCCCTTGTTCATCGTGGGCTACTCCAACGGTGCGGCACTGGCGGTGGAATATGCGCTGGCCCCGCTGGAGGGATCCATGAGCCCGCAGGCCGACGCGCTGGTGCTGTTGTCGCCCGCCATCGGTGTATCACCGGTCGCCGCCCTCGCCCGATGGCAGGGGCGCCTCGGCAAGGTCGCCGGCTTCAAGAAGCTTGCCTGGAACTCAATCGAACCGGAGTTCGATCCCTACAAGTACAACTCGTTTGCGGTCAACGCCGGGGACCAGATCCATCGGCTCACCGGCGAAATCGAGCGGCGGATAAACAACCTGGCGGCCGCTCACGGTCTTATTTATTTTCCGAGAACGATCGCGTTCCAATCGGTGGTGGATGCAACCGTACCCCCCCAGGCATTGCTCGATAGATTTTTCATGAAACTGGATAAGAGCGGAGGCCACCAGCTGGTGCTATTCGACGTCAACCGGCACTCGGAAACGGAACCGCTTCTCCGTTCTGATCCCGATTCGTTCGTCAAGTCGCTGTTCGAGGACCCGGCTTTGCCGTTCGATCTGAGTCTGGTGACGAACGTGGAAACGACCACTAAAGATGTCATGGTGCGATTCAAGCTCGCGCAGAGTCCATTCGTGTTCGATCGACCCCTGATGCGTGCCTGGCCGGCCGAGATGTTCTCCATGTCCCACGTCGCAGTGCCGTTCCCACCGGATGATCCGCTCTACGGTGGCTCACATGTTCCGGGGGACGAGCGGGTCACGCTTGGGTCGGTGCACATCAAGGGAGAACGAAACCTGCTCCAGATTCCAGACAGTTTCTTCATGCGGTTGCGGCACAATCCGTTCTTCGATTACATGATGAAGCGCATTGTCGAATTCCTCGAACTGGAAAGCCCGGACACGAGCTAGCTCGCATTTCTTACCAACCGCCTCTGCCTGCTTAGGCACTGCAGTGGAAGAACTTGAATGCATTCTTTCCTGGTTCAGATATATTTTGATGTGGACCGAGACAAGCATGCCCGGAAACAATAGAATCCGCCCGAAACCCAAACACCGATACACAGGAGAGAAAATTGGACAAAGTACGCTATGAAAAGGGCCTTGCAGCCCGAACCGCCGTGCTCGGGGAAGAATATGTCAACCAGTCTCTGCGCGCCGCGGACGACTTCAATCGCGAGTTCCAGGAGCTGGTGACGGAATACTGCTGGGGAACATGCTGGGGCGATGACACCCTGGACAGGAAACAACGCAGCCTACTGAATCTCGGCATGCTCGCGGCGCTGAACCGGATGCACGAATTCGAGATCCACTTCAGGGGCGCTATCACGAATGGGCTGAGCAGGGACGAACTGAAGTCTATCTTGCACCAGATCACGATCTATTGCGGGGTGCCCGCGGGTGTCGAAAGCTTTCGCGTCGCGCGCAAGGTATTCGCCGAACTTGACGGCTGAAGGTGGCAATACCGGAGACAATGCGGGGCGTGCATCTCATCGGCAACGGCGGCCTGGATAAGCTCGTTGTCAGAAACGACATACCCGTACCCGTCCCCGCACCCGACGAGGTACTGATCGAGGTCGGGGCTTGCGGCGTGAACAACACCGACATCAATACCCGCACGGCCTGGTACAGCAAGACCGTGACCACCGCCACCTCTGGCGGTGGTAGCGAAGATTTCGCGCTGGCCGGGACCGACGACTCCACCTGGGGCGGCTCCGGTCTGACTTTTCCGAGGATTCAGGGCGCCGATGTAGCGGGCCACATCGTCGCCGTTGGAGCCAAGGTGGACGAATCCATGATAGGCGAGCGCGTGGTTGTCGATCCGTGGCTGCGTGATCCGGAGGAGCCCGAAGACCGGCGCTTTGCCGGCTACTTTGGAAGCGAACGGGACGGGGGTTACGCCGAGTACACGACGGTCCCGGCAATCAATGCGATCCATATCGACTCGAACCTGAGCGACACCGAACTTGCAACTTTTCCGTGTTCGTACTCTACCGGGGAATACATGCTGACCCGTGCGCGCCTGGCTGAGGGTGAAACCATACTGATCACAGGGGCCTCCGGGGGCGTGGGCTCCGGCCTGATACAGCTCGCACGGGCACGCGGCGCACGAACCATTGCCATCGTCGGCAAAGAAAAAATCGAAGCGATCCGGGCTCTCGGCGCCGATGACATCATCTCGCGGGACGAAACGGATCTGACCGCCGCGGTGCGGGACGTCGCCCCCAACGGCGAGGTCGAGGTCGTCGCCGATGTCGTCGGAGGAGAGAACTTTCCCGAGCTGCTGGAGCTGCTGGGCAGAGGCGGGCGTTACGTCACCTCGGGAGCGATCGCGGGACCCATCGTCGAACTGGACCTGCGTACGCTGTACCTCAATGACCTCGAAATGTGGGGCGCAACCGTCATGCCGCGGGAAGTATTCGTCAACCTGGTAAGGCTGATCGAGCGGCAAAAACTGCGTCCGCTCGTGGCGGGGACATTTCCACTGGAGGACATCCATGCCGCCCAGAAGGAATTCCTTGAAAAGAAACACGTCGGAAACTTCGTGATCGTACCTTGAAGATCAGGCAAATCTCCGTTTTCCAGGTGGATCTGACCCTCGCCGGCGGCGGCTACTATCTGTCCGGCGGCCGGTTATTTTTCGACCGCCTCGACAGCACCATCGTGCGCGTGGAAACCGATGACGGCGTCCACGGCTGGGGGGAGAGCTGTCCCTGGGGCGCGACCTATCTGCCGGCCCACGGCAAGGGGGCGCGCGCGGCAATGGACGAATTCGCGCCCAGACTCCTCGGCATGGACCCACGCCGTATCGACCGGATCAATGAGGCGATGGACGTTGCGCTCCCGGGCCACAACTATGCGAAGTCGGCCATCGATATGGCCTGCTGGGATATTCTGGGCAAGCACGCCGGGCTTTCCCTTTGCGAACTTCTCGGCGGCAGAGTCGAGGGACCGGTCATACTGCATTCGTCGATCTCCACCGGAACACCGGAGCAGATGCTTGCCAATGTGGACAACGCCGCGTCACGCGGTTACCGCATTCATTCATGCAAGATCGGCGGCGAGGATATCGCCCTGGACAGGGCCCGCGCTCAGGCGCTTGCGGCGCACCTGCCGGATGCCGGCGCCCTGACCCTCGACGTCAACCGGGCATGGCTGCCCGATCAGGCCATCCAGGTGATGAATGCCGTGGAAGATCGGAGCATCTACTTCGAACAACCCTGTGAAACTCTGGACGAGTGCCTCCATGTGCGGCGGCTTACCAGCAACCCGATCATCCTCGATGAAAACATTCACACCATCCACGACATCGCACACGCGTGGCGATCTCGAATCTGCGAGGCGATCGGCCTCAAGGTCGGGCGGGTTGGCGGATTGACCAAAGCGAGGAAGATTCGCGACTTCTGCGTGGCCATGGGCATCCGCATGAACATCGAGGATACCGGCGGGACCGTGCTGGCGGATACCGCGGCGGTGCATCTGGCCCAGTCGACCTCGACGACACACCGCCGCGCAACCTGGCTGTGCCACGACATGTGCGACGACGACATCGCCCCGGGACAGGGCGCGCGAAACGCCGGTGGTGAAACCAGCGCACCCGAACTGCCGGGGATCGGTGTCGACCTGGATGGGATCGAGCCGGGTCTGCTGGCGGCGGCGTATAGGTAGTCCCTGTCCAGGATACCCGTCA
>JAHEIO010000003.1:9011-102341 GCA_024639325.1 Gammaproteobacteria bacterium | reverse complement strand
GGCGGCACAGTTTGCGGTATACAGATCCTTGCCGTGAGTGACGTTTTCCGCTGAGTACCATCGGCTTTGTTCAGCAAAAACCAGATCGGCTGGCAGGAAGAGCGCTGCCAGAACAAATAGTTTAGCAATTCTGTTCACTAGTGGTCTCCTCGTTGAATATGTTTTCGCCTGTGATCTCCGGACCAGGTGATCAAGGGCGGTCGAACCAGATACGGCAAGCGAGTTGGATGACCCGAACAACGCACGTCCAGGTGTATTTTCATGGGTTCTTTTTTAATCGTTAACTTTGAGGAGGGGGATCGCCCGTCACGGCCCATGAAATAATTTATCTATCGGCGGCATAGAGAACGATTATCGATGCGACCAAAAGAATCGTAAAAATGTCGCCGACGTCTGGGCATGAATAATCCGTGCAATGGGTTGGTGGTGGTTTTGATCCGGATAATCGCGATTTGTTCCTCGATGCGTTATAGATAATATAGTCGACCTTTCTGCACCCCGGTCGAAAACGCTGGATCTCTTTGCCGCTGTCTATAGCCAGTCCGATTCAATAGGATATTTAGATAAGATCCTTGGGCCCTCCGCGGTGACCAGGACCTGTTCCTCCAGTTTGACGCCTTCGTGCCCGTCTTTCGCACCGATATAGGATTCCACGCACAGCGTCATACCTTCTTCGACGGTGCCGTCGTAGCCTTTGAGTTCGAAATCCGCCCAGTGTTTCAATGAGGGATATTCGTCGGCGAGCCCGACGCCGTGGACTAGACTGCCGTAGCGGTTGTCGATGAATTCATCGGGGATTTGCCATGCCTTTTGAGACACCTCACGGAAGCTGGCACCGGGAACCAACAGTGCCGTGTTGTGCTCGATCTGCGCCACGGCATGCGCATACAGCCGGCGCTGTGCGTCCGACGGCTCACCGTCCCCGCACAGCCAGGAGCGGGATATGTCGGCGCAATAGCCGTACGGCCCGATGAGGTCCGTGTCGAAACTGACCAGGTCGCCGGCTTCGATCTTTCGCATGGAACTCTCCCGGAACCACGGGTTGGTGCGTGGGCCCGAGGACAACAGACGGGTCTCTATCCATTCGCCGCCCATGCTGATGTTGGCCTCGTGCAGCCTCGCCCACAGCGCGTTCTCGGTGATGCCCGGTTCCATCGAATCTCGCATCCACCGCATGCCGAGTTCGCAAACATCGATGGCGTGCTGCATCAGCACGAGTTCCTCAGGCGATTTGACGCAGCGGGCGAGTTCCATGACGTCTTCTCCGCTGTGGATCTCGATCCCTCGCCTGAGCAAGGGTTCGCAGCCTTCGTAAGAAAGCCGGTCTATGGCCAGTCTTTTGTTGCCGCCGCCATACTGTCGGACAAGGTCCGCGATCTCGTCGGCAAACTGCTCCGCCCGCTCGGGCCCGCGCGGTCCCGCGGTAAAAAAGTAAAAGGACTTGTTGACACGGTACTCGTCCACCGTCGGCAGGCCTTCGGCCAGGTGGGGATAGTTGCCGTAGTCGAACAGGACTACCGGCCCGTCGGTGGCGACGAAGACGCACCGTGTTTCGTAGTGCGAACACCAGATCTGCATGTTGGTCGCATCGGTCGCGTAGCGGGTGTTGATCTGATCGAACAGAAGCGCGCCGGCATAATCTCGCCGTTCGAGCTGCTCCCGGACCCGGTTCAATCGGTACATCCGGACCTGGTCGAGATCGGTTGGCGGTTCGGTGTACTCCATGGCGCCGTGCTGTCTCGGAAGGGCGACGGATACCCCGGCTGCACTGGTCTTGTTCATGCTGTTGGCCTGCCCTTGTCAGCCCCCTGGCGGAACGTAGCCTTCGGGTTTGCTGGAGCCTTCCCCAAACAGGAATTTCTCCATTTCCGTCGCGATCATTTCGCGGGCCTTGGGATCCATCGCGTTCAATCTGTACTCGTTGATGATCATGGTCTGATGCTGGATCCACAGCTGCCAGGCTTCCTTGGATATGCTTTCATAGATTCGCTTTCCCAGATCGCCCGGCCAGGGTGGGAAATCCAGACCTTCGGCCTCCCGGCCCAGTTTTGCGCAATTGACTGTGCGGCTCATTATTTACCTCAATTTATCCAATAGTTTCTTCACCGGCGCGGCCAGCCCCCGGGCATCCGGCTCATGGAGGTTATACCAGACTAAATCGTTGTTCTCCATAATACGGTCGGCTGATTTCTTCACCCGTCCATGCACCGGAGAAATGTCGAGGTGAAAATGCGAAAAGTTGTGCCTGACAACGTCCCAGGTGTCGGTAATCTCGATTCTCACGCCGTATTGCCGCCACAGGGCAGGCGCTACGTCCGCGCCGGGCTCGAGCTCGGGAAAACTCCACAGTCCACCCCAGATGCCGCTTGGCGGCCGCTTCTCCAGGAGAACGCTGTCCCTGGTTCGTGCCATGATCATTAAAATTCTGCGTGTGGGTTTGTTTCTTCTCGGCGGGGGCGTGGGCAAGACCACCTGCTCGCCTGCCGCCCGGCCTTGGCAGGTGTCCGCGAGCGGACACGGAGTGCACATCGGCCTGCGCCGTATGCACACGGTTGCCCCGAGGTCCATGATGGCCTGCGCATAGTCCGCGGAGCGTCGCGACGGCGTGTTCTCGGCCGCTATACGCCACAGCTCGCGTTCTACCGGCGCGCTGCCGGGCCAGCCGTGGATTCGGAAGTGGCGGGTCAGTACCCGCTTGACGTTGCCGTCGAGAATAGGCAGGTCGCGATCGAAGCAGAACGCCAGGATAGCGTGAGCGGTCGACTTTCCGACTCCCGGGAGCGCATATACTTGTTCGGCATCCCGTGGGAATCGCCCGCCGTGATTGCGGCGGATGATTCGCGCGGCGCGGTGTAGATTTCGCGCCCTGGCGTAATAGCCCAGGCCGGTCCAGAGGTGAAGTACCTCGTCGAGGTCGCCGGCGGCGAGGCTGGTCACATCCGGGAAGCGCTCGATGAATCGCCTGAAAAACGGTATTACCGTGGCGACCTGAGTCTGCTGCAGCATGATCTCGGATACCCAGACGTTGTAAGGGTCACGGTCCTGCTGCCAGGGCAGGTCCTTGCGCCCGCTGTGGTCGTACCAATCAAGCAGCCTGGGGGCCAGCTTGGTAAGAGGACTGTCGTTCACGTTGGTATACGATCGGGCGCAATATGCAGGATAGTGGAGCGGGTGATGGGAATCGAACCCACGCCATCAGCTTGGGAAGCTGAGGTTCTGCCATTGAACTACACCCGCATGGTAGCAGCCGGGACGCGGCGGCCGGTGTTCAGGGTCCCACACTTTACTACCGCATGGGACCCAGGGGCAATATGCGGGCCAACGTTGACTCGGGTACCGCACCCTCGGTACGCTGCTCGGTCATGAAGCCCGTTCGCAGCTACGTTCGTCGTGAAGGGCGAATCACCAGGGCCCAGGCGGGCGCGCTGCGGGATCTCTGGCCCG
The DNA here is from genome assembly GCA_024639325.1 of Gammaproteobacteria bacterium. Taxonomy (GTDB): domain Bacteria; phylum Pseudomonadota; class Gammaproteobacteria; order Arenicellales; family JAANXG01; genus JAHEKE01. The sequence continues at coordinate 98,897 of JAHEIO010000003.1, read as the reverse complement.
AATACGGGGTAGAACCGGTAACCGGACCGCTCGATCCGACCAAACTCTTCAAGCGAAACTGCCCCGTCATCGCCGAAGTCGGATTTGGCAACGGGGACGCGATGGTTGCGATGGCCGCTGAAAACCCGCAGTGCGATTTTCTCGGTTTCGAAGTCTACCGGCCCGGCGTGGGTAGCCTTCTGCTGAAGCTGAAGAAGCTCGGGATTACGAACGTTCGGGTGATTATGGAAGACGCTTCAGGCTTTTTCGAAGCCCGTCTGCCCGACGAGAGCCTTGCGAAGGTCCTGCTGTTCTTCCCGGATCCATGGCCCAAGAAACGGCACCACAAGCGGCGCCTGCTGCAGCCGGATTTCGTCAATGCCGTGGTGCGGTGCCTCGAGCCCCGCGGCCAATTACACGTGGCGACGGATTGGGAGGACTATGCGATGCATATCCTGGAACTGTTGCAAAATGAACCACAGCTGAGAAATCTCGCTGCTGACGCACGCTTCGTGGAACGGCCCGCCTACCGCCCGCGGACCAAATACGAGGACAGGGGAACCGCGCGCGGCCACGGCGTTTGGGATCTTGTCTTTGAGCGCGCATGAGCGGTACACGGTCTGCGGCAGAGCGGATACGGTAGCTTGTTCGCGGAGTCGGTCCTGAACCGCCTGCCCCGCTATTATTCATCGTCCCGCCTGACGGTAAGCAGAACCCGCTCGGAGCCAACGTCAATTTCGAGCGAAATTTCCATCGGCCTGCAGCAGACCTGGCAGTCTTCGATGTAATTCTGCCCGCCGGATGACAGATCCAGGGTGATGTCGAGTTTTTCTCCGCAATAGGGGCAATGTATTTTTTCAGTACGCAGCATCGATTCATTCGGTCGGATACCGTTTGGTGCGGTCTATTCTACCGCGTCACCCAGCGTGCATAATCGTTCAAACTTGTTAAGCTAATGCGCATGGAGAGGCATGACCCGCCGTGGTGGGACAGTTATTCAGACCAGCCCCGCAGGCTGAGTGCCGGTGAAAAGCCCGGGCCGGGCGGCGCCGAAATACGGGAGTATCTTACCGTGGGGGCGACCGCTTTGGCTTTGTTCCCCGCATTGTCATGGCGGTACCTTACGCTCAAGCCCATGCCGCCGCCTGAGGATCCGCTTCGTTTCATCGGCCTCAGCGTGTCGCCTGATCCGACTTATGAAAACGCTATCCTGGAGATGGTGGAGGATCTCGGCGTCCAGGAACTCTTGGTGCGGATTCCGGTCTGGGATCTCGGTAATCTCGAAGCGTATTCGCAATTCATCGACAAACTGAAAGGCAGAAATGTCCTGGTCAATGTGCTGCAGGACAAGAACAGTGTGGAAAAACCATGGATCTGGTTCGATTCCCTGCGCACGATCCTGCAGGCGTTTTCGGACAGAGTCGAGTATTTTCAGATCGGCAACGCCATAAACCGCAGAAAATGGGGATGCGCCCACAGCGGTGAATATCTGGACCTGCTGGAGACCGCCAACAATCTTCGATTGCTGTTCCCGGACGTCAAATTCCTGGGATCTTCGGTGATCGATTTCGAGCCGCTGATCACGCTGCGCACGCTCTGGAATCGCAGACTGTACTCGCTGGATGCGGTGAGTTCCCTGCTATACGTGAACCGGCGCGGATCGCCCCTGTCCCGCCAGTATGGGATATTCGATCTGTACAACAAACTCCGGTTGATCTACTCGATGGTGCAGACCGGCAATCGTAATGCACGTCGTTTGTGGATTACCGAGGTGAACTGGCCGCTGCTGGATACCAAACCCTATACGCCAAACTCGGGGCACCCGAGCCGCACGGTCGATGAAGACACCCAGGCCGAGTATCTCGAGCGGTATTTTCGCATTGCCTACGAGACCGGCTGGGTTGAGCGCATATACTGGTGGCAGCTGATCAACCCGGGCTACGGTCTCGTCGATCACCGCTCCGGCAAGCTCAGGAAACACCCGTCTTACTTCGCTTTGAAGAGCCTGATTGACCGCGGTCTATAGTTTGGTTCATCAACCAAACTGGCCCGCATTTCTCAGTGATCCCGGGCGATGGCGGCCGGTTGATTCAATCTCCGGCTTCGAAAACCCTCACACCGCTGTCGGTTCCCAGCAGCAATACATCGGCCGCCCGGCGCGCAAACAAACCATTGGATACGACCCCCGCGATATGGTCGATGGCGCCTTCCAAAGCGACGGGGTCGGCAATGTCGAGCCCGTGCACGTCCAGGATCAGGTTTCCATTGTCCGTGGTGAAATCCCCTCTTGGAACCGCACGGCCGCCGAGTCCGGAAAGCTGGCGCGCCACGTAGGCCCGCGCAAAGGGAATCACTTCTACCGGCAGAGGAAATTCGCCCAGTGAGTCGACAAGTTTGGATTGATCCGCAATGCAGACGAATTGCCGGCTGGCAGCCGCGATGATTTTTTCACGCGTGAGGGCGCCGCCCCCGCCCTTGATCAGGGCGAGATTACGCGTTGCCTCGTCGGCACCGTCGATATACAGGGGAAGATCTCCGGCGTGGTCCAGATCCAAAACCGGCACTTCGTGCTCGCGCAAACGTCGGCTGGTTTCCTCGGAGCTGGCGACCGCGCCTTCGATCCTGTCTTTTACGCCAGCCAGCGCGTCGATGAAGAAATTGGCAGTCGAACCCGTGCCGACGCCAATCGTCATCCCCGTTTTAACGTATTCGATGGCCGCTTCGGCCGCTGCCTTCTTGTTTGCTTCCTGGCTCATTATGCTTGCTGATTGGATAAGTGCTAAGGATAACCATTTCTGGAACGGAAAAAAATCCGGGTTATCAAAGGGTTGGTCGATCCCTTCGACGGCGCATTGCGCGCGCTATCGAATCGTAAGCTTGGGGCTGGTGGAGTTCGGTTCGAACAGGCAGTTGTCGTAGTTCAGAAAGATGAGCTCCAAGTTCTCCTGAAATCCAAGCAACTCTCTCAACCTGTTATTGCTGGAGTTTTGAGTTTCGGCCACCCTGATGACGGTGTTGTTCGAATACTCTCCGAGGCGTGTAATGAGATCCCCAAAGTCCCTCAGCGTAGCGGCGAGGATCTGTAGTTTGTAGAGTTTGGTTTCCGGCGTGTCCGTCAAGGGATCAACGATGTTGGCGTCGATGTCCTGTCTGATTATTGCCCCGATGGTGTTGGTGAGCGAAATCGGGTCCTGCTGGCTTGTGTTGACGGCCCAGCGGGACCTGACTGCATTGGGTTCTTCCGCGAATCCGGTGAATATCTTTTTCAGGCGAAGTATTTGTCTATCGAGGGTTGAGATGGTTTTTGTTATCGTCGGGCCGTAGCGAATTTGGTCCTCCAGCCGAATCAATTCGCCGCGCATCCTTATGAATTCGTTGATGCCGGGTTTTGTCGTTACGTTGATCGACTTCATCGTGCCGCTGATGTCGGCGTGCTGCGCTACCACATCTGCGAGTTCGTCTGCTATCAGGACGCTATAGTTCTTTATTCCCGGCAGCGCGGCCTGTATGTGAGAAATGGCGACGTCTCGTTTTGCCGCGCGTGTGACAAACCAGTCTTCCAGGTCCGAATCACCGTATGTCTCTATGAAACCGGAGACCTCGGTAAGTACGCTTGTCCTCAGAGATTTGTTTTTCTGGTCGTAGTAAACCTGCCTCAAGTCGTCGCTCACCGCACAGTGATTCAGATTGTGCAACAGCTCTGCTTCGTTTGGGCCCGCGGCTACCACCGGTGATGCGCGGGCGAGGGTATCATCGACTCCGGCTGAATCGCCGTTTTCCACGTAGCGGTTCTGGACCGGTTGGGATAAATAGTCCACGAAGAGTTGTCCGGACAGTGCGACCAGGGTCAGCGTCACCAGTACATTGTTTCGGACGAAATGGACGCTGCTGCCGAGTATGTTGTAAGACCCGCCGTACACGTTTTCCAGCTTGTTGTGGATCTCCTGTGTTCCCTCGAATTCCCGGTACCAGTCATATTTCGAACACAGTGTTTTTCGAATCGTGCTGTTGTAATACAGGTTGACGAGCCATCGCTCGGGAAGACTCAAAATCGCCAGGAGTTTGTTCAGCGGATTGAACCCGGGATTCTCTGGGCTCGGATCAGCGCCTGTTCCAGGCGTATTCCCAACGGCGTCGATGTCCTGTTTTTCGGATTCGCCCTCGACCGCTGCCGACTTGTCGGCATTCAGTTTGTCGATGTCCAGCAGGCCGTTCTCGTCTACCGCCAGCGCCGCCGGCATGGATCCGTCCTCAGTGCTGAGAACGATCGTATCCGACTGATCCGTGTTTTCCGGGTCGACCCCTGATTCCTTCGGTTTTTTCGGATTCTGCATTGTGTTCCTGCCGAGGTGCAGGTGCGGCTTTACCGCCGTGACTTCGGAGTACTGGTGTGGTTTGGGGGGACATAGGTCCCCTTTCTTATATGAGGTTAGAACAAAAAAGGTGTTTCGCAAGAATTCGCTGACGAGATGATCGATGCGATGGACCTTGAACGATCGGGCCGGTAATCCGGTGTATTTCGCCGACGAATTCAACAACGTAATGAGTGTCGATTACTTCGTAATACGATATATTCACGGGCGTGTCAGTACATCGAAACGGCGCGGGTGAATAGGTTTTCCTGGGTCGACAAACAGGGCACTTGCAGCTGGGAAACGCTGCAGGACCCACCGGAGTTATCTGCCGGGGAACTGCATCTGTGGTGGATGCCGCTGTCCGCGACGGTGGATGTGACCGACCGGCTTTCCTCGCTGCTTTCGGAAAGCGAACGTGCCAGAGCCGCGAGATTTCGATTCGATCGGCACCGTGTGGCCTACATCCTGGGACGCGGCACTCTGAGAAGATTTCTGGCAGGGTACACCGGGGTCCCAGCCGGGGAATTGGCATTCAAAGTTGGCCCGCATGGCAAACCCGCATTGGCGCATGGAGTCGACGGCAGACGGCTTTGTTTCAATTACTCGGATGCCGGAGGATACGCGCTCTATGGATTTACCTGGGACGCGGAAATCGGGGTAGATCTGGAAAACCTCGATCGTGAGATTAGCTACGAGGAAATCGCAAGGAGAAAGTTTTCGACATCCGAGTCCGAGGCCATTTTTTCGCTGCCGGATGAAATGCGCAAAACGGCGTTTCTCGCCTGTTGGACACGCAAGGAAGGCTACGGCAAGGCTGAGGGATTGGGAATTCATTATTCCCTTGAAAGTGTGGAGCTATGTGTGGACTGTGAAGCCAAGCGTGTGACGCTGGTGACCAGCGACGGTGACCCAAAAAACTGGACCCTCAGGCAGATCTATCCGAACCGGAGATTCGTCGGCTGCATCGTATACCCCACCTCGCTCGACGCTGGGGGGGAGCTCGTTTTCAGGTACTTCGAAACGAGCCCGGACAGCGCGCCGGAATAGGCCGTCAGGTCTCCCCACTCCACACTTCGCCGCTTATCCAGCCCCGGTATCGATATACCAGTATTCCGAGATGTTCCCGGAAAACATCGGTAAGTACACCCATGGCGCCCAGCGTCGGAAACCATTCGAGAATCCAGGGCTGGTTTCGTTTTACAGTGTTATAGTCCGTGGGGGCGGCAATCGCTTCGATGCCCGCGCTTCTGAACACCGCCACGGCGCGAGGCATGTGCAGGGCCGAAGTTACCAAAAGGACTTTCTCAAAACCCTTTTCTCTCATTATCGCCTTTGAGTACACCGCGTTCTCGTAGGTGTTGCGGCTGCGGCGCTCGATCACGATGGCCGAACGGGGAACGCCCCACTCTTCCATGAGCTGTGCGGTGTAGAAGGATTCCGCTTCAAAACCGGGCTGCGGAAATACGTTGCCGCCCGACAGCACGATGGTGGCCGCCTTGCCGGCGCGATACAGCCTGACGCCGTGGAGTATTCGATCCGCTGCGCCACTCAGGTCGGTGGAGGTACGGGGCGGCAAAGGCGGGCTGAGCGCGCCTCCGAGAACGATAATAGCATCGGCAATAGGGTAATCCTGGAGCGGGCCGGGAAGATAAGCGCGTTCATGTCGAGCATGTAGAGCGAACGACAAAGACGGGTTTCCGCAAACCACGAGAACCGCGATCGCGACGACGATGCAGGCCGCGGCGCAGCGGACTTTCCTGAAGTAGAGCAGCGCCATTGCCGACAGCATGAGCCAGAGCAGCAGGGTGAATGGGTAAATCAGAATCGGTAATATCTTGGACAAACTGACGAAATCCACTAGCCGTTCCTCGCTTGATCTACCTGGTCCCACTTTTTGTCCAGCCGCTTGGCCGACACCGGGACCGCGGTACGCAATTCCTGTGCAAACAGTGAAATCCTGTATTCCTCGAGCAGCCAGCGGAACTCCATCAGGGCGGGGTCGTCCACGCCATAAGAGTTGTCATCAAAATTTGCGAGCCTTTCCTCATACGGGAAAACCATTTGCATGCACCGGGCATCTTTCTCGGGTGAAAGCTTTGCCCTCCCGATGCGAACCTTGACGCCTTCCAGATAGCGCGGGAGATGTTTCAAATTCTTCGGCGGCGTTTTGGACACGAAACCTTTGTATATCAACCCGCGCAGTTGCCGTTTGATATCCCCGGCGGTTTCTGTTTCGCAGTCGTCCAGGCCGTGCAGGCACGCACGGTACAGTTCGAGCGATTGGGCTGCCAGGTGGCAGAGCTCATTCGATGCGGGAATGAGAGCGGATCTTGCGTAATCGACTTTGAGCCTGAAGGATTCTTCGGATCTTATCTCGACTGGTTTGCAGCCGCCAAACAGCACCTCGTCGAGCGCGGTGTCGACAAGGTCCCGGCGCAGTGATTCGCACGATCCTATGTTCGAATAATTAATACACATGCGATCCATGTTGGGAAGCTTTTTACGCAACTGGCGTTCGTGATCCGGTAGCTGCAGGACCAGAAGCCGCCGCAGTCCGGCCTTGTGCGCCCGGTGAGCTTTGAGCGGGGAGTCGAAGGCCCGGATGGCGACCGAGTTCTTTTCATCCACCAGTGCAGGATAAACCGTGATGCTTATGCCGTCGCGATGAAACGCGACCGTTTCGGGCAGGTCGCCAAAATCCCACGTCCGTATACCCGCCCGATCGTATCGTGGATCAGATGTCGCTTGAACCGCTTTGAATTGCGGTCGTTGCGCCAGATCGCTCAAGAGTGACTCGATACTGCGCCCGTGGGCCACGATGCCGCCATCCGGGCCCAGGACCTCGAAATTGATACGCAGGTGGTCAGGCAGAGCGGACTCATCCCAGTCCTTTTCATCGATCCGAACCCCGGCCATGTGCTCAAGAGCCCTCGCCAGCGAATCCGTCAAGCTGCCGTGCGCACGGTCCAGATGGTGCAATGAGCTTTCCGCGTATTCGTTGACCGGAATGAAGTTCTTGCGCAGCGTCTTTGGCAGGCCCTTGATCAGCGCGATGATCTTTTCCAGTAACAGACCGGGTACGAGCCAGCTGAAAGAATCGCTGTCCAAACGGGGCAGCAGCCCGGACGGCACTTCCACCGTGACGCCGTCGCTGGGGTGTCCGGGTTCGAAATGATAGCGGTACTGCAGAGTGTTTCCATCGATTTCCAGGAACCGGGGAAAGCGCTCCACCGTGACGTGTTCCGCTGTGCGCCGCATCAGGGTTTCCCTTTGGAGGCATAGCAGGGAAGGATCATGGTTGGTCGCTTTGCCGTACCACGATGAGAAGCTCTTCATGTCGTAGACGCCCCCGGGTATCAGCCGGTCGAAGTGATCGTACAGGGTACTTTCATCGATCATGATATCTTTTCGTCTGGATCTGTGTTCTAGCTGCTCGATCTCGGATATCAGCTCGGTATTGTGTCCCTGAAACTTGAATTCACTCCCAAGCCTGTTCATGGCGAGGGCTTCGGCAATGAAGATTTTTCGTGATTCGACGGGATTGACAGGCCCGTAGTTCACATCCCGGCCGGGGATGAGTACGAGCCCGTAAAGCGTGACACGTTCGGTCGCAACGACCTGTCCCCGGCGCTCAACCCAGCGAGGCTCGGAGTAGGATGTCTTGGTCAGGCCCGACGCGGCGGATTCGATCCACTGCGGCTCGATCTTTGCGATCGTTCGCGCGTACAGGCGCGTGGTGTCGACCAGCTCGGCGCAAACGATCCACCCGGGAAGCTTTTTACGCCCGGCGGACGCCGGATGTATGAAGAGGGTCTTGCCGCGCGTGCCCAGGTATTCACGTCCGTCCTGCTTCTGAGCGATGTTGCCCAGAAGACCGGACAGAAGGGCACGGTGCAGGCGTTTGTAAGTCGCGGATTCGCGGTTGATGGAAAATCCGAATTTATTGCACAACTCGCCAAGCTGCCGATGTACATCCTGCCATTCCCGCATTCGTGCCGGCGAAAGAAACCTCTCGCGGCAGTAGCGCTGTCGCTGCCGCCTGCTCAAATGACCGGTTTCCGAGCGGTAGCCGTTCCAAAGATTGATGATGCTGATGAAATCACTACCGGGATCTTGCCAACGGGCATGGCATTCACGCGCCTCGTCCTTTGCATGCTCCGGAAAAAGACGTGGATCCTGAACGGACAGCGCGGCGCAAACCACGAGTACTTCTCTGGCGCAATGCAGCCTGTCCGACTCAAGCAGCATGCGTCCCAGCCTGGGATCAACAGGGATCTTCGCAAGCCGGCGCCCGGATCTTGAAAGCTTGTACGCGCCGGTCACGGCGCCGAGTTCTTCGAGCAGACGGTAGCCGTCTTTGATCATTCGAGCCGCTGGCGGGTCCATCAGCGGGAAGTTTTCGATATCACCGAGCCCTAGAGATTTCAACTTCAGTATTACGGATGCGAGGGAGGTCCGCAGGATTTCTGGTACCGTGAACGACGGCCGGGAATCGAAATCACCTTGTGAGTAAAGCCGGATGCATACACCCGCGGCGGTACGGCCGCACCGTCCCTTTCTCTGATCCGCCGCGGCCCGGGAAATGGGTTCGATGGGCAGCGACTGGATCTGCCGCCCCGGACGGTATCGGCTGATGCGAGCCAAACCTGTATCGATGACGTAGTGAATACCCGGTACGGTCAACGACGTTTCGGCCACATTCGTCGCCAGCACGATACGGCGCCCCTCGTGCGGTTTGAATATTTTTTGTTGATCTTCGACGGACAGGCGCGCATACAGCGGTACGCACTCCGTCCGAGGCAGCCGGAGCCTGCCCAAGAGCTTCGCCGTCGTGCCGATTTCTTTCTCGCCTGGAAGGAAAACGAGAATATCGCCCCGAGTGTCTGACTCCAGGTTCCTGACGGCGTCGACGACGTCTGACGCGAGTGAGGCATCCGGCCTGTCTTCGGCTCTGTCGGCCTGGCGATAGCGAACTTCGACCGGAAACGATTTTCCTGTAATCTCGATTACCGGAGCGCCGGAAAAAAATTTCGAGAAGCTTGAGGGGTCGATGGTGGCCGAAGTGATAACGATTTTGAGGTCACGCCGGCGTTTCAAAAGACGCTGCAGGTAGCCAAGCAGAAAGTCGATGTTTATCGAACGCTCATGGGCTTCGTCGACTATAAGGGTGTCGTAGCGGTTGAGCTTTCTGTCCGATTCCAGTTCCGCCAGCAGAATGCCGTCGGTCATCACCTTGATATAAGAGTCGCGGCTGACGCGGTCGTTGAACCGGGTTTTGTAGCCGACCGCGCCGCCGGGTTCGACGCCAAGCTCTTCCGCGATCCGGGCAGCGATGCTTCGCGCGGCAATACGCCGTGGTTGAGTGTGCCCGATGAATCGCCGCTTTCCGCGGCCCATGTCCAGGCAGATTTTGGGTAGTTGTGTACTTTTGCCCGATCCCGTCTCACCCACCACGACGGTCACCTGGTTGTGCTCGATAGCCCCCGCTATTTCCCCCCTCTTTCGGGTTATCGGCAGACCGCTGTCGAACTCGATGACGGGCGGGGGCGGCTTGCGGATACGGTGAAGCTTCCGGTGGTCACACCTTTTCAGTCGAGCACTTCCGCTTTTTCGATGATCACGTCCTCGATGGGCACATCATCGTGGCCCCCCGAGCTGCCTGTTGGCGTTTGCGCGATCTTGTCGACCACATCCATGCCCGATATCACTTTTGCGAAAACCGCATAACCCCAGCCGTTCGCGTCTTTGCTCTTGTGATCGAGGAATTCATTGTCTTTGAGATTGATGAAAAATTGCGAGGTAGCCGAATGGGGGTCGTTCGTGCGGGCCATGGACAGTGAACCGCGGACGTTTTTCAGTCCGTTGTCCGCTTCGTTTTGAATCGGGGCCTTGGGGGCCTTGTGCTTCATGCCGGCCTCGAAGCCGCCGCCTTGTAATACGAAACCTGGTATAACCCGGTGGAACGTCAATCCGTCGAAGAAACCGTCGTTGACATACTGCAAGAAGTTGGCAACCGTGTTCGGAGCCTCCTCTGTATTCATCTCGATCTCGATCAAACCAAAATTAGTCGTCATTATGACCATTGTTTTATCCTGGGTATGCCCGGCCAGGGCAACGAACAGCTGCAGTACAAGAACCGGGACTAGTTTATGAAAGTATTTCATTTTTTGGTACCTCGTTTTCCAGCTCGAGAATATAGTTCCACTCTTTCTCGGTGACAGGCATGACGGACAAGCGGTTGCCTCGCTGCAGCAGACGCATCGCTTCCAGTGGTTTGTTCAGCTTCAATTCCTTCAGTGAAACCGGACGCTTCAGCTTTCGCACATAGCGCACGTCGACCATGAGCCAACGGGGATTTTCGGGATCGCTTTTGGGATCGTAGTATTTTTCATCGGGATCGAAGGCCGTGAAATCCGGATACGCGGATTTATGAACCGTCATGATGCCCACGATCCCGGGTTCCTCGCAGTTGGAGTGATAGAAGAAAGCGAGATCACCCTTATCCATCTCGTCGCGAATGAAGTTTCGCGCCTGGTAGTTCCTGATACCATCCCAATAGTCGGTTTTGGCCTTCTTGAGATCATCGATGCTGTAGACATCGGGCTCACTTTTCATCAACCAATATTGCACGCGGGTTAGCAGGCTACGTTACGGTCATTGCGAGGCGTGGAAGGTATCAAATTGAAGGCGATAAAGACAGTCACTGGTTCACCCTGTGCAATACAGGGGCCTGGATGAAATCCATATCGGTGATTACGCCGTGAAGGGGTATGTCCCAATCATCTACCGGGATGCTTTCGATCTGCTGGAAGTGGTACGCGACGCCGATAACTCGGGTCGGGTTAATCCTTCCGGGGCGCTGCAGGAACGTCAGACTGGCGTCGTAGAATCCGCCGCCCATGCCAATCCGCCCGCCGTCGCGGTCGAACGCGACCAGCGGCACCAGCAGCAGGTCCAGCTTCTCCGCGCGGATTTTCGTTCGGCCGGTGGGTTCGGGGATTCCGTATCTGTCCCACACCAGCCTGCTGCCCGGCGCGTAGGGGGCAAACCACAATCTGCGTTTTCCGCGCGGAGGCAGCACTGGCAGATAGAACCGCCGACCCGCGCGCCCGTTCGCCGCCGCCGTGGGGTCTATTTCGCCGTCGTTGGGGTAGTACATGCCGATGTGCCGGGCGGCAATGAAATAAGGGTGTCGTACAAGGCGAAGGCACAGATTTCGGGAGGCGCGTGATCTCACACCGGCGGTCAGGGCGCCCCTGCGCTCGCGCATCAGGCTTCTTAGCGTTGCTTTTTTGTTCACTTGTTGGGAAGCAGGTGTCACCCGCATGTGCCGAAACTGTTCGTCATCCTTGAACCTGAAGGTTCAAGTGGGGGCCTACGGGATGTATAAGGCTTTCCGCCGAACGGACCTGCACACAACATACCCGATTGTGGTCCCCGAGATGTGATTTAGGTTCTAAGGGTTTTCAGAACAATTCGAACACCGCAGGCGACACCAATTCTGTCCAGTGACTGGCTAAATGGAGATTGGCGCCTCCTCCTGCATCGCGAAATCAAGTTTCTTCAGGATGCCGGAGAGCGCCACACCGATCTTCTCGGTCTCTCCGTATTTAGCCTGGTAAGACAAAAGTTCATGGGTAATATTGAGCGCGGCCATGATCGCACACTTCTCCATGCCGATAACCTTGCCGGTTTTCTGGATCTCCCGCATCTTTCGGTCGAGATGCATTGCCGCCTGGGACAACGCATCTCGCTGATCGTCGGGGCAGGCTACAGCAAACTCGCGCCCCAAGATGGAAACCTTGACGCCGTCCGGTGATTTTTTCACTGGTGTTTATCCAATGCCTTCAGTCTGGTTACTATGTTTTCCAATCTGGTTCGAGCCATGCGATTTTTTTCCGCAAGCTTGGATTTCTCTTCGATCAGGGTATCCCTGCTCTCACGCAGATTGTCGTTTTCCTCTTTGAGCCTTCGGCACACGCCTATCAGGTCGTCGACACGCTGTTCCAGTTGACGCAGGTCTTCACCGATTTGCTCTTCGCGTTCCATGTCATTATTAACTATATGCGTCTCCTCAATCCCGGTCAACGCTTTTAAACAGATGTATCACGCCGGTAAAATACGCCCCACATGCAAAGCGCCTACGGCATTCGATATGATGAAATCGAGGAGGCAATCTCCTCCGCAGGCCTCGAGCTGGGTGCGGCCGAGGTGCACGGAGTTATCTGCGGCGCAATTTGCAACCAGATGAAGACGGGGACTGCTCCGGATCTGAAACGGCTGATAGCGCTGGATGCGGACGTGCAGCCAGGGTTGCTCGAACAACTCCAAAGGGTGTTGGAGCTGCTCCTGCGTGGAGCCGTTGAAGACCTTAGTAAAGATAGCGGCGATTTCAACCTGCTGTTGCCGGACGATGATTCCGATCTGCCGCTTCGCCTGCGGGCACTGGCCGATTGGTGCAGGGGGTTTCTGCTGGGCCTGCTGGACGGAGACAGAATTGCCGTCGATGAGTTCAGCGCGGATGTCGCGGAGATAGTCCGCGACATGCTCTCGGTCGCCGAAGTTGAGGTGAGTCGGGACGGCGACGACAGTGAGTGGGACCTCACGGAAGTCGAGGAGTATGTTCGAGTTGGCGTACAGCTGATATTCGAGGAGCTGTACGCCAATCTTCATGGTGACGTCGAATCGGGAGAGCTACATTGATAAGCGCAAAGGTATTCAATCGCCGTAGACAGGACCTGATGCAGCTCATGGGGGATGGCGTTGCCGTCATTTCAACCTCCCGGGAGGCGACGCGCAACAGGGATGTACTTTACAGATTCAGACCGGACAGTGATTTTTACTATCTGACCCATTTCCCGGAACCCCATGCCATCGCGGTGTTGTCACCGGGCCGTGAGCAGGGGGAGTATGTGCTGTTCTGCCGGGACCGGGATCCGCAGAGGGAAAAATGGGATGGCTCGAGGGCAGGCGTATCCGGAGCCGTTGAGCAATACGGCGCCGACGATGCGTTTCCTATCGATGATATCGGTGACATCCTGCCCGGCCTGCTGGAGAACCGCAAGAAAGTCTATTGCAACGTAGGAATCTATCCGGAATTCGATGTCAAGTTGTTGAACTGGGTCAACGAGGTCAAGTCGAAATCACAGACCGGGGTGAGCGCGCCGCACGAGATCGTCGATCTGGGTCATGTTCTGCACGAGCTGCGGTTGATCAAGCAGACCGAGGAAATTACCGTAATGAAGCGCGCGGCCCGGATAACCGCTTCCGCACACCGGGCCGCGATGAGAGCGTGCCGGCCGGGCATGATGGAGTACGAAGTCGAAGCCGAATTGCAATATCAATTCCGGCTGGCCGGGAGCGATTATCCGGCCTATCCACCGATCGTTGCCGGCGGCAGGAACGCCTGCGTGCTGCACTATATTGACAACGCCGCTCCATTGCAGGATGGTGATATGCTGTTGATCGATGCGGGCGCCGAGATCGATTGCTACGCCGCCGACATCACCAGGACGTTTCCTGTCAACGGCAAGTTCACAGCAGCGCAGCGGGACGTGTATTCCATCGTACTTAACGCGCAAGCGGCCGCTATCGACAAGACCCGTGCCGGTGTGCCGTGGAATGAACCTCATGACGCCGCCGTCAAGACAATCGTCGAAGGGCTGATCGATCTGAAGTTGATGACCGGCAGCGTGGAAGAGATCTGCGAATCCGGTGGATACAAGCGATTCTATATGCATCGAACCGGCCATTGGCTCGGTATGGATGTCCACGACGTCGGCGACTACAAGATCGACGGGCAATGGCGGCAGCTGGAGCCCGGTATGACGCTGACCGTGGAACCGGGAATTTACATTCCGGATGACGATGACATCGATCCGCACTTTAGAAACATCGGCATCCGAATCGAGGACGATGTCTTGATCCAGAGGGACGGCCATATGATATTGACCAAGGACGCGCCGAAGCGTATCGATGATATCGAGGCGCTGGTGGGAAGAAGCTGAATTCAGGATGGAATACGATTATGACATTGCCATAACCGGCGGCGGACTGGTTGGTGCCAGTCTCGCATGCGCTCTGGCGAATACCGGTCTGCGCGTTGCCGTCATCGAGGCGGTTTCCCGCCAATCAGAAAGCCAGCCAAGCTATGACGACCGGGTTCTCGCCATAGCACCCGGCTCGAGGAACATCCTGCGCGGCATCGGTATATGGCAGGAAATCGCCCCGGGGGCGGTGGTGCCGATCAAGACCATACATGTTTCCGATCGGGGCCGGTTCGGATTTGCACGGTTGCGTCACGTCAAGCACGGCACCGATGCCATGGGATACGCGGTGCCCGCCAGGGAACTGGGGGCGGCGATGGATCGAAAAATGGGCCGGCTCGAAGACGTCACGATGGTATGCCCTGCAGAGGTGACGGATCTGACCCAGGAACAGGACCGGGTCAGGCTGGAACTCCACCCGCACGCGGAGCCGGGCGAAACCAGCGCCGCGCTCGTGGTATTCGCGGATGGCGCCGATTCATCGATGCGGCGTTCACTGAACTTCGAAACCACCCGGCGTGACTACGGCCAATGCGTTATTCTCACTACCGTTACGCCGGACCGCGGCCACGACAATGTCGCTTACGAACGCTTTACCGACAGCGGACCCATGGCGCTGCTGCCATCGACCAACAATCGTTACACGGTGATCTGGACCACACGATCCGCACAGGTGGAAGAGTTGCTTCAATGCTCCGACGACGAGTTCCTGAAGAGGCTGCAGTACCGGTTTGGTGACAGGGCGGGGGCGCTTCGCAGGCTTGGAAAACGCAAGACGTACCCGTTGTCCTTCGTAAGCGTAAAATACCCGGTCAGGCACCGCATTGTGGTGGCGGGAAATGCGGCACACACGATCCATCCCGTAGCGGGGCAGGGCTTCAATCTTGGCTTACGGGATGTGGCGACTCTTTCCGAGGTGTTGAGCGATGCGCAATTCGAGGGCCGGGACATCGGGGATATCGAAGTGCTGGAGCGATACTGGCAGTGGCGTCGGCGCGATATCAATAGAATGAGTGGGTTTACCGACGGACTCATTCGTCTGTTCTCGAATGATTCGACAACCCTTGCGATGGTTAGAGACTCGGCTTTGTTAGCCATCGACATGATTCCGCCCGCGCAAAATTTCCTGGTCAAGCGCACCATGGGTCTTGCAGGCAGGTTGCCGCGCCTGACCCGCGGCCTGCCCCTGAGGAAATCCGATGCGCCGCATTGATTACGACGTTGCCATAGTGGGTGCGGGCATGGTCGGCGCAGCGCTCGCGCAACTGCTGGCACGGGCTGACTTCAAGGTTGCGGTGCTGGAAAGGGACGGATTGATCGAACAACGCGACCCGGCCGTGCACGATGCACGCGTGAGTGCCATCAATCCGGGGTCCGAACGCATACTTGCCGCTGCCGGGGCATGGGACACAATCGCAGGGTATCGGATATCGCCCTACGTTCGTATGTTCGTCTGGGACGCAAACAGCAGCGGCAGTATTGAATTCGACAGCGCGGAACTGGGGGTAACCCACCTGGGGACCATTGTCGAAAACAACCTCGTGGCGTACGCATTGCATCAGGAATTGCTTCATACGGCCAACGTCAGGGTCCTGGCCGGTGTGGAAGTAGCCGCATTCGACAGTGTCGGCGATCGCGTAACGCTGAAGCTCTCCGACGGGGCAATCATTCGGGCCGGAGTCCTGGTTGGCGCCGATGGCGCCGGCTCGTGGGTCCGCAAGACCCTGGATATCGAGATCGAGTCGCGGGATTTCGGGCAGCTGGGGATCGTCTCAACCGTCGCTACGGAACTCGGACATCGGCAGACCGCATGGCAGAGATTCCTCTCGACCGGACCGCTTGCGTTCCTGCCGCTGGCCGATGGACATTGTTCCATCGTCTGGAGCTGTGAGCAGAACACCGCGGCAGAGCTGATGTCTCGAAACGATGAACGATTCGCCAGCGAGCTGGCCCGCGCTTTCGAGTTCAAGCTGGGTGGGGTCGTTGAAGTGGGTCCCAGAAAAACATTCAGCCTCAGGTCGTCCCACGCACGGCAATATGTCGGTAAACGGACCGCTCTCGTGGGGGACGCCGCTCACGTGGTGCACCCTCTGGCCGGGCAGGGTGTAAACCTCGGATTCCAGGATGCGGCCGCACTGGCCGAGGTGATGATCGAGGCCCGGGCACTAAACAAGGATATTGGGGGCGAATTGACGCTGCGCCGTTATGAAAGGTGGCGAAAAGGCGAAAACTTGTTGATGTATCACGCCATGAACGGAATAGAAAAACTGTTCGGTACGGATCATGAATTTGTCAGCGAGGTCCGCGGACTGGGGCTGCGACTGACCAACGCAATCGGTCCGCTCAAATCCGTATTCGCCCACAGAGCCATGGGATTGAGCGGTGATCTGTCGAAATTTGCGGGCTGAACGCGGCTCTCGCCGGGGATTCCATATGCAGGCTGAAGTCGAGCATATGCTGCGGTAGTGAACGAAACGCTGAATCTCGCCGCTATCCTGATGACGCTGTCCGCGCTGTTCAGCTACGTCAACCACAGGTTCATCGGCCTGCCGACCACCATCGGCGTCATGCTGATCGCTCTGCTGTTATCCTTATTGTTGATACTGATCGGCGAGTTGGGCATTACGCAATTCGAGGAAGTTGCCGAGCGTGCCCTGCTGAGTGTGGACTTCGACGAGACCCTGATGCAGGGCATGCTGAGTTTCCTGTTGTTCGCCGGGGCGCTTCACATCAATCTAAGTGACTTGAGGCAGCAAAAGTGGCTGATTACCCTGCTCGCTACGATTGGCGTATTGATGTCGACGATTATTGTCGGGCTGCTGGCCTGGCTGGTTCTCGATTGGCTGGGCATAGGCATCCCCTTGATCTATTGCCTGCTGTTCGGCGCACTGATCTCACCGACCGATCCTATTGCCGTTATGGCGACGTTGAAGAGCGTCGGTATTGCAAAATCAATCGAAACCAAGATTGCCGGTGAGTCGTTGTTCAACGACGGCGTCGGCGTGGTTATTTTCCTTGTCATCGCCGGGCTGGCAATGAACCCGGACCAAGTCTCGTTCGGATCGGCCGCATTGCTTTTCTTCCAGGAGGCCGTAGGCGGCATCGTGTTCGGCCTGGGGTTGGGGTACGCCGGCTACTTTCTCCTGCGCGGCGTTGATAACTACCAGGTCGAGGTGCTTGTTACCCTGGCGCTGGTGATGGGTGGTTATGCGCTGGCCCTGGCGTTTCATTTATCCGGTCCGATTGCGATCGTTATTGCCGGCCTGCTGATCGGAAATCGTGGAAGGGTCCTGGCAATGTCGGATCAAACCCGTGAACATCTCGATACATTCTGGGAACTGGTGGACGAGGTGCTCAATGCCGTGTTGTTCGTGCTGATCGGTCTGGAGGTGCTGATACTGCAGTTCACCCAGGAGTACCTGATTGCCGGTTTGTTGATGATCCCGTTGGTGCTGCTGGCAAGAACCGTCAGCGTGGCGCTCCCTGTAAGCCTGCTGAAGCTCAAGCGTGAGTTTTCCCCGCACATCATCAAAATCCTGGTCTGGGGCGGGATCAGGGGAGGAATCTCGGTGGCGCTGGCTTTATCCCTGCCGCCGAGTCCGATGCGCGACGTCATCGTTGCGATGACTTACATCGTGGTGGTGTTTTCCATTATCGTCCAGGGATTGACCATCGGCAGATTGGCAAAACGGGTCCAGAGAGAGATCTGAGCCGGAGTTCAACGCAGACCCCAGAAGTCCTGCAACAGGCGGCTGTAGCCCGGATATTCATCCACGCTCGCCCGGAGTACCTGTTTTCCCGGATCTATTTCGCCTGCAATTGCCCCGGTAATATTTTCGTTGTTGGAATCCAACAGCGCCGCCCGTATCTCGTTCAGAACCGGTTGTGGAATCCGATTGTCCGCGGTCAGCGTCCAGTTCGGAAAAGCTTCGCTCAGGAACAGCACACGGAGTTCACCGCTGCCAAGCGAC
This sequence comes from Gammaproteobacteria bacterium, assembly GCA_024639325.1. Lineage (GTDB taxonomy): Bacteria > Pseudomonadota > Gammaproteobacteria > Arenicellales > JAANXG01 > JAHEKE01. The sequence continues at coordinate 80,546 of JAHEIO010000003.1, read as the reverse complement.
AGGGCCTCATACAGCGTTGTCGGCAGGACCGCGGCTCGACAGCGTTCGTTTAACAGCTGATCGTACCCATCGCGAAAATTTGCAGTCGGCAGGATCTGGGGTTGTCGGCTCGGATTTTCGAATTGTTCGTACAGTATGAGTCCGTCCAGTGCCGGCGGTGCACGGGCGCACACGATACGACCGGCGAGATCCGAGAGCTGCACGATGGATTCGTCGTTTCTTCTCGCGGTTATAACGAAACCCATATCTCCAGAAAGTTTGACGACGGGGCTGTGAGTTCCGTTTTCGAGTCGCCAGCTGACGAGGTGCGGTTCATCGAACAACAGGCTGTGCTTCGAATTGCGCATATCTTCGATATAGCCCGGCCAGTGGGCGGTGTAGCTGTATTCGAACTTCTCCCCGGTAGCCTTCCCCAGCAGCTCCGCTATTGGCTGAAAGATCTTTTCACCCTGCTCTCGGGTAAGGCTGGGAGACGAACCGATCAGATAGTCTTCGGCATGCGCATCGACCCACGCCGAGCATAGCATGGCCGCAACTGAAAACAGCACGGCCCTGATCGTTCTGTGCGGCGACCGGGTTCGAGCGCCAATCAGTTTGTTGTCGCGGCGTGACAACCTCACCTTAGAATTCATGCGGTTGAATAAATTAGGAAGACGGTGGTAATTCAAGATGCTGTTTACTTTCGACATATGAGAATCGCGCTATATACCCTGATATTGAGATATTTTCGTGATGAAGTTATTGTGGCACGTCTACCGCGTGCGAGCCCGCATTGATGAACACCGCTGCCGATTTAAAAAAAGCCGGCCTCAAATCGACCGTTCCACGATTGAAGATACTCGAAGTGCTCGAGAGCGCGCCGGTCCGGCATTTGTCAGCGGAAGATGTGTACAAGAAACTCCTCGAGATGGATCTGGAAATCGGCCTGGCCACCGTCTACCGCGTACTAACACAATTCGAAGGTGTCGGACTCGTTATACGGCACAGCTTCGAGGGCGGCAGATCGGTATTCGAACTCGATGACGAGGGTCACCATGATCACATGTTGTGCCTTGAGTGCGGAGAAGTATTCGAATTTTTCGACAAGGTTATCGAAGAGCGGCAGAAGCAGGTATCAAAGGAAGTCGGTTTCGTCCTGGAGGACCACAGCCTGTATATGTATGGCGTCTGCGAGGGCATGAAAACGAGCGGCAAATGCTCCATGAAGAAGAAAAAGCGGGGCTAAGCCGACTGATCAACCACCATTACCTCGGTGCTCCTCGTCCTCTCTATGGTCCGGCTCAACAAGATGACGGGTATCAATCCGACGGCTACGATCGCCGTCGCGGATGTCGCCGAATCCATTAATCGTTCGTCCGAGGCCAGTTCGTACGCGCGCACGGCCAACGTGTTGAAATTGAACGGGCGCAGGATCAGCGTTGCCGGCAGCTCTTTCAGAACGTCCACGAATACGATGAGTCCGGCGGTCAGCAGGCTGCCGCGAATCATGGGTATATGCACGCTGGCAAGTACCTGCCGCGGATTACGTCCAAGGCTCCTTGCCGCATCGTCCATGCTCGATCTGACGTTGTTCAAACCGGACCCCACCGTCTGCAGCGATACAGCGAGGAAGCGCACGAGGTATGCGAATACCAGCGTAAACAAGGTCCCGCTGAACAATAATCCAATGGTTATATCGAATGTGCGTTCGAACCAGTCATTGATCGCATTGTCGATCCAACCCATGGGTATGACCACGCCTACTGCGATTACCGTTCCCGGGATTGCGTAGCCGAGACTGGTGATCCGTACGGATGCTCTGACCAGCCGGGTCGGTACAAGCCTCCTTCCGTAGACCAGTACCAGGGACAGGGCCACCGCGAGCACCGCGGTTACTCCCGCAAGCGCGAAACTGTTGCCGGCGAGAATGAAGAAGCTCCTGTCCAGCATGTCCCCGGCGGTTGTCCACGACCAGTACATCAGCAGTGCGAATGGAATGAAGAATCCGAGCAATATTGGTGCGGCACACCACAAAAACGCCATGGATCCGATCCCGGAATGCAGCCGTATGCGAGTCAGCGCGATCTCCCTGCTGCCCACATGGTGGAAACGCGCCCGGCGTCTGGACCAGTATTCGATCATGATCAGCGCGAACACGAACGTAAGTAATACGGCGGAAAGCTGGGTAGCCGCGCCGCTGTCGCCCAAACCGAACCACGTCCTGAAAATTCCCGTGGTGAACGTATCTATGCCAAAGTACTGAACGGTCCCGTAATCGGCCAGTGTCTCCATGAGTGCGAGCGACAGCCCGGCAATGACCGCGGGGCGTGCCATAGGTACCGTCACTCGCCAGAAGTTCTGCCAGGGTGTGCAGCCGAGCAAACGGCCGGCATCGGATGCGGCAACCGACTGTTCGAGAAAAGCTGATCGAGCCAACAGATAGACATAGGGGTAGAGAACGAATGTCAACATCAGCATGGCGCCGGTCAGCGACCGTATCCGAGGAAACCAGTACTCGCCGCCCTGGAGCTCGAACAGGGATCGCAGAAGCGTTTGAACCGGCCCGGAAAAGTCGAGTAGTCCGGTGTAGGCATAGGCAATGATGTACGCCGGCATTGCCAGGGGCAAAAGCAGCATCCAGACGAACGTACGGCGTCCCAAGAACTCGAAATTTACCGTCAGCCAGGCGGTGCTGACGCCGATCAGCAGCACGCCAACTCCCACCCCGAACATCAGCGCCAGCGAATTCACGACATAGTCGAACAGCCTGGTTTCGACCAGGTGATCCCAAATCTCTCCGGCGGGAATGAAGACCGAGCCGAGGACGAACAGTATCGGCATGGCAAAAAGCGCCGCGACAGAGACGACCGCGATGCGCCAGTGCGTCATCGCGCCACCAGAAGACTTGGCATAGTATCGTTGGAAACCACGGGTGTCGGCGTCTGCTTGCTCGAGATGTTTGATGCCCGGATGGGGAACCAGTAGTATAAATAAGAATGAGTCGTATTCACATCTAAAGAAAGAGCCGGATGCAGGTTAGTGCTTGGCATCGCGCTCCCGGCTAAGTAGCATTAGACCCGGTTCGGACGATCTATAGCGGTCAGAACGACAATACGAACGGAACGGCCATTAACCAACAAAAGAGGAACGGCAGATTGCAAAAAGCCTTGAACTGCCCGGCAAATGCGGCCCGGACATGGCGCTGTGGCGGCTAGCGGAATGGGCCGCAGAACCCCCCTGTACCAGGCACACGTCGAAGCCGGCGCGAAGATAGTCGATTTCGGCGGCTGGGACATGCCGCTCCACTACGGTTCACAACTGGAAGAACATCGCGCTGTAAGGAGTGCCGCCGGCATGTTCGATGTGTCTCACATGCGGCATATCGATGTCACGGGCGAGGAGGCGCGAAATTTCCTGTCGTATTTGTTGGCAAACAACGTGGCAAAGCTCGAAAAAGCCGGCAGGGCGCTTTACACGTGCATGCTGAATGAGAACGGAGGCGTTATTGATGATCTGATCGTGTATTACCTGGGAGGTGATTCTTTTCGCCTGGTCGTAAACGCGGCGACGGCGGACACCGATCTGGACTGGATCCGACGTAATGCCGGCGACTTCGGGAAAATCCGGATCACGGCGAGAACGGACCTGGCAATGATTGCCGTGCAAGGCCCCCTAGCGCGGCAGAGGGCGGCGCGGGCCATTGCCAATATCAACGATATGCCGGCGCCCCCGGACCTCATGGACATCGGTGTGTTCAGCGCGGCGCAAAGCGAGAGCCTGTTCGTGGCCAGGACCGGGTACACCGGCGAGGACGGTTTCGAGATCGCCATGGCCGCTGAAAACGGCCCCGTCGTGTGGAAGGCGCTGATCGATGCCGACGTCATGCCATGCGGGCTGGGTGCGCGCGACACGCTGCGACTGGAAGCAGGCATGAATTTGTATGGCTCCGATATGAATGAATCCACCACGCCTCTGGAGTCGGGGCTGTCCTGGACCATTGGCTGGAACCCACCGGAACGAGACTTCATCGGGCGTGCGGCGCTGGAAGTTCAACGTGACCACGGTGTGCCGCGCAAGCTCGTGGGGTTGGTCTTGCTCGATCGGGGGGTGCTTCGCAGCCATCAGCAGGTGTCCTGCGGAGAGCGCGGCGCCGGGGAGGTCACCAGCGGTTCTTTTTCTCCGACCCTGTCAAAATCCATTGCACTGGCGCGCGTGCCCGCAGGCGTCGAAACCGGCGACGAATGCACCGTCGGGGTGAGGGAAAAGAATTTGGCGGCGCGCGTCGTAGACTTTCCGTTCGTCAGAAATGGCACAAGTTGTTTATAAATTTGTGAAACACCTGGAGGAAAAATAATGAGTGAAATCCCGAGTGAACTTCGATATACCAAGAGCCACGAGTGGATTCGAACAATGGATGACGGCTATCTTGAGGTCGGTATCACACAACATGCGCAGGAGCAGCTGGGGGATATGGTGTTCGTGGAGCTGCCTGAAGTTGGAAGTACGCTCGGCGGCGGCGAGGACTGCGCCGTGGTCGAATCGGTAAAAGCCGCATCAGACGTCTATGCTCCAGTCGCGGGCGAGATCGTGGAGGTGAACGATTTGCTGAGGGACGCCCCGGAAACCGTAAACAATGATCCATATGGCGACGGCTGGTTGTTTCGAATGCGACCCATCGACGAGGGCGAACTGGACGAATTGCTGGATGCGGAAGGCTACACCGGCGTCGTTGCGGCGGACAGCTGAACAGGCAGTATTCGAATATCGCCCCGAGGTCTTTCTTACACATTACTCAGACTCAAGCAGCAGATCATGCCTTTCATTCCACACACCGAAGAAGAGATCCGGCAAATGCTGGACGCCATCCGCGTGTCCGATATCGATGAATTGTTCTCGGAGATACCCGGCGATCTGCATTCCGGAAAACTCACCAGCGTGCCATCCGGCATCTCCGAGATGGACGTGGGCCGGATAATGCTGGCGCGCAGCCGGCAAGACGGCCACTATATAAATTTCATCGGCGGCGGCGTCTACGAGCACCATATTCCCGCCGCGGTCTGGGAACTGACCACCCGGGGGGAGTTCTACACGGCGTATACCCCTTATCAGGCCGAGGCGAGCCAGGGTACCCTACAGTTGTTGTACGAGTACCAGACCATGATGAGCAGCCTAATGGCGCTGGACGTGTCCAACGCGTCCCTGTACGAGGGTGCATCGGCTCTTGCGGAAGCGGTTCTGGCCGCGGCTAGGGCCAGGAAAAAGCTGAATAAGGTAGTGATACCGCGTACGGTAAATCCGCGCTACAGGAAAGTCGTGGAGAGCATAGTCAGGAACCAGCGCATCGAACTGGTCGAAATCCCGTTCTCCGTCACGGAGGGCACGATTGATATCGACGTATTGCGGGCCTTCGACAAGGGTTCCGTTGCCGCGGTGGTGGTGCCGCAGCCCAACTATTTCGGTTTGCTGGAAGACGTGGATACGCTCACCGATGCCGCGCATGAACTCGATGCCCTGGTAATCGGTCTGGTCAATCCCACTGCGATGGCGCTGCTCAGGCCGCCGGGGCGGTGGGGCGCCGACGGCGCGGACATCGTTGTCGGCGAGGGTCAGCCGCTGGGTATTCCCCTGTCGTCGGGCGGACCCTACATGGGATTCATGTGCTGCAGGAACAAGTATGTTCGGCAGATACCGGGCCGGATCGTGGGCAGGACCCGCGACGACAAGGGAAACGAGGGTTTCACGCTTACCTTGCAGGCCCGCGAGCAGCACATCAGACGTTCCAAGGCCACCTCGAATATCTGCACCAACCAGGGGCTCATGGTGGTCGCCGCTACGATCTACATGTCGCTGCTGGGCCCCGAGGGTCTGCGGCGCGTTGCGGCGCGATGCCACCACAATACGAATATCCTGCTGGCAAAGCTGACCGCGATCGACGGTGTCTACCGCTGCTTCGAAACGCCGTTCTTTCACGAGTCCGTGGTCCGGCTGGATCAGCCCGTAACCGACGTCCTGCGCGCCATCGAAGCCCAGGGTATCAATGGCGGAATAGACCTGAGTGAAGATTACCCCGAGCTGGGTAACGCCTTGTTGACCTGCGCAACCGAAACCAGAACGGTGGACGAGATCGAAAACTATGCCACACATCTCGACAGGATAATGTCACGGCGGTCGCTGGATCCGCCCTGCGCGGAAAAAGTTGCCGGCTGACCTGATGCGATATGCAGCCTCGATAATCGATGAAACATTGGCCCTACGAATGCTGAACCTAACATGCTGATTTTTGAACGTTCCCGCACCGGCTGCACCAATCCGTCCCAGGCACCGGATGATGATTCCGATATATCCGGCATACCGACGAGCCTTTTGCGCGCGGAGCCGCCCATCATCCCCTCGGTATCGGAACTGCAGACGATCAGGCACTACACCAGCCTGTCACAGAAGAACTTTTCAATCGATACGAACTTCTATCCGCTTGGTTCGTGCACGATGAAATATAATCCGCGCGCATGCAACAAGTACGCGATGCTGCCGGGATTTCTAAACCGGCACCCCGGCTCTTCGGATCGAACGGGACAGGGGTTCATGGCATGCATGTATGAACTCCAGGAAATCCTGCGAGACGTGACGGGGATGGCCGCCGTGTCATTGAGCCCGCTGGCCGGTGCCCAGGGCGAGTTTACCGGGGTCGCCATGATCCGTGCGTATCACGACGCTAACGGAGATGACCAGCGTGACCAGATCCTCGTGCCGGACGCGGCGCACGGCACCAATCCCGCTACAGCGACCATGTGCGGATACCAGGTAAGGGAGATCCCCACCAGGCCGGATGGCGATGTCGATCTGGATTCATTGCGCCAGACCGTGGGTCCCCGAACAGCCGGCCTGATGCTGACCAACCCGTCAACCCTCGGGGTGTTCGAGCGCCAGATCCTGGAGGTCGCCCATATCGTCCATGAGGCGGGCGGATTGCTTTATTACGACGGTGCAAACCTGAATGCAATCATGGGCAAGGTGAAACCGGGCGATATGGAGTTCGACGTGATCCACATGAACTTGCACAAGACATTTTCCACGCCACACGGAGGCGGCGGACCCGGCGCCGGTCCGGTCGGTGTCAACGAACGCTTGCGGCCGTTCCTCCCCATACCCTACGTGATCGATGACGGCGGTGAGTACCGCTGGGCCGTTGAGGAAGACTGCCCCTTGTCCATAGGCCGTCTGTCTGCTTTCATGGGTAATGCGGGCGTGCTGCTGCGTGCCTATGTCTATGCACGGCTGCTGGGAAGGGAGGGCATGCAGCGGGTGGCGGAGCACGCTACCCTGAACGCGAACTACATGATGCGGTGTCTCGAAGACAAAGGGGTCGAAATGGCTTACCCCGGTCGCCGGGCCACCCACGAATTCATAGTGACTCTAAAATCACTCAAAGACGAAACCGGCGTATCGGCAATGGATGTTGCCAAGCGGTTGCTGGACAAGGGTTACCATGCACCGACGGTTTATTTTCCACTTCTGGTTCCCGAATGTTTTTTGATCGAACCGACGGAGACCGAGAGCAAAGAGGAACTGGAAGGTTTTGTGGAAGCTTTGGTCGAGATTCTGAAAGAAGCGAAAGCTGATCCGGAAATGGTCAAACACGCGCCGTATACAACCCCTGTTCACAGAATAGACGAGGTCAAGGCGGCGAGAGAGCTGGATGTCGCCTGGCAAATCCCTGAAAACTGAAAACAAAGGTACATTTCGTGTCCACGCTAATTTGCGGTTCTTTTGCCTATGACACCATCATGGTGTTCGAAGATCAGTTCAAAAATCACATCCTGCCCGAAAAGGTGCATATTCTTAATGTGTGTTTCATTGCGCCCCGGATGCGCCGGGAGTTTGGCGGCTGCGCGGGCAATATCGCTTACAATCTCAAAATGCTCGGCGGCGATCCGCTGCCGATGGGTACCGTTGGCATGGACTTCGAATCATATGCCAGGTGGATGGATGAGAACGAAATAACGCGTCGGCACGTTACCGAATTGGCCGATCGTTACACCGCCCAGGCTTATATCACCACGGACATGGACGACAATCAGATCACGGCATTTCATCCCGGTGCGATGAACGACGCCCATGTCAACAGCGTCGGGGATGCCGAGGGCGTCAGCCTGGGAATAGTGTCCCCCGACGGCAGGCAAGCCATGCTGGATCATGCCCGGCAATTCTACGAATCGAACATCCCCTTCATTTTCGATCCGGGTCAGGGTTTACCCATGTTCAGCGGTGAGGAGCTGGAGACCATCATCCGGCAGGCCAGCTACCTGACGGTGAATGACTACGAAAGCGAACTCGTCCAGGCACGGACACAGCGGGATCTTGAAAGTCTAGGGACCGATCTGGAGGCGCTGATCGTCACCCGCGGGGGCAAGGGGAGCGAGATCTTCCACGCCGGTGGTAAACTTCGCATACCGGCGGTAAAGATCTCGGAAGCACTCGATCCGACCGGCTGCGGAGATGCTTACCGGGCGGGCCTGTTGTACGGCATTACCAACGAGTTGGGTTGGGAAACAACCGGACGGATCGCGTCTCTCATGGGCGGCATCAAGATCGAGACACACGGGACCCAGAACCACCGGACCTCGCGTGGGGAGTTCGAGATGAGATTTGAGGCTAGTTTCGGTTACCGGTTGGCGGCATGAGCTTGTGAACAGTCGGTTCGTGTCGGCGCTGCAGTCTGTCCAGCAGCATCCCGGCTTTCCCTTTTCCAGGGATTAGGACCTCTGGATCCAGTTCACTCAACGGCGCCAGAACGAACATCCGCAGGTGCATGCAGGGGTGCGGAACCCGCAGCCTAGGGTGGCTGATGATCCTCGTATCGAAGAGTAATAAATCCAGGTCGAGCGTTCGCCTGCCCCAGCGCTGGATGCGGACCCGCCCGTGCCTGCGCTCGATACGCTGCAGATGTGCGAGCAGTACCAGTGGAGCCAGCGCCGTGTTGAGCTCAGCGACGGCATTAACGTAGTCCGGCTGATTCCGGGGACCGACCGGCAGGGAAGCATAGAAGGATGATTCAGCCACCAGCCGGGTCGAGGGCAGTGCGGCCAGCTGCAGCAGGGCGTCCCTGACGTGACCGAGCGGTTGGTCGATGTTGCTGCCCATTCCTACGAAAGTCCTGGCCCGCATGGTGCTCGGGATTTAGCGTCTTGTGCGGTAAATAAGTGCCATTGCAGAGCCCCCCGACGGGTTCGATACGAGGTGCATTCCGCAGGGAATGGCGAACCCTTTCCGAGGGCTGCAACGACGTAGCGGGTTCATTGGGGGACTCCCGCAAGCTGGCCCTGGTAATATCGGTCCAATGCCATCTCCCTCGACGTAACCGACGATCGGCTGATCCGGGACGCTGGATTTTCCATTTGTTTTCCGCTGTTGGGGACCTTGATATGTTGATGCGCCATAGCGTACCTTTTGGAAATTCTTTTGTTTTCGAGAAATGTTATCAACCGCTTATTATCATCTATTCTTTGATTTGAATCTTCAACGTGACCACAATTCCAGACCATAAACACGCAAGATGAGAGGCGCGGTAGCCGCGGGCCACCCGCTGACTGCGCACACCGCCGCCGAGGTCCTTCGATCGGGAGGCAACGCATTCGATGCTGCGGTGGCGGCGTTTTATACGATGTGTGTCTGTGAACCGGTTCTGTCCTCGCTTGGCGGCGGCGGTTTCCTGTTGGCTCGGGAGAATCAGGGGCAAACCCGGGTATTCGATTTTTTCACGCACACGCCGCGGCGCAAACTCCCCAGTCAATCCCTTGATTTTTATCCTGTCACGGTAGATTTCGGCAGCGCGCAACAGGATTTTCACATCGGCGTGGGCGCCTCCGCGACACCCGGTACGGTGAGCGGAATGTTTTCCGTTAACGACGCGCTCGGCAGCATGGACATGCGCGAGCTCGTGCAGCCCGCCGCGGAACTGGCGCGTCGAGGCGTTGAGATCAACGAGTTCCAGTCGTATCTGCTGCGTCTGGTATCGCCCATGTACACGACCGAATCGTTGCTTCCAATATTTTCCGGCCCGGGCGGACGTGAACTGGTGCTTCCCGGTGACGTAATGAAAAACCCGGACCTGGGGCAGGTTCTGGAGATCATCGCGCTGGAAGGCCGGGATCTGTTCTATCGCGGCGAGATCGCACGTGGCATCCAGGCCATGTGTGAGGAAAGAGGACATCTCAGATATGAGGACCTCACCGAATATCAAACTATCATGCGCTCCCCGCTGTCGGTGAAATACAGAGACCATTTGCTTTACACCAATCCACCCCCTAGCGCGGGCGGGACGTTGATCGCGTTTGGTCTGAATCTGCTCCGCTTCTTCGAGCTGTCCCGATATGGCTTCGGGGAATACGATCACATTCGGCTGCTCGCCGAGGTCCTGATGAGAACTTCCGCAGCCAGGGCGGAGCACTTCCGCGACGGCCCGCACGCCGGATTGCTCGACGAAAACCTTGTCGAGTCCTACAGACAGCAGGTATCGAACGCAACCATGTCCTACAAGGGCACCACGCACATAAGCGTTGTGGACGCCGATCGGAATATCGCGGCAATGACCGTTTCCAACGGGGAGGGATGCGGTGAGTTGATCTCGGGGACGGGAATCGTCATGAACAACATGCTCGGGGAGCAGGACCTGAACCCGGATGGATTCCACTGCTGGAATACCAATGAACGGATGTCTTCCATGATGGCTCCGAGTGTGCTCGCCGACCGCGACGGCGGCATGACCGCTCTGGGGTCTGGCGGTTCAAATCGAATCCGCACCGCCATACTGCAGGTTGTCAGCAACATGGTCGATTTTGGACATAGTGCCGAGACGGCGATAGCGAGTCCAAGGATCCACATCGAAACAGAGGTGCTTAACGTTGAATCGGGACTGGCCGGGAGCGACAGCGCCGCCCTCGTTGAAGAGTTTCCGCAGCGCCGGTTGTTCGAGGGGCGCAACATGTTTTTCGGTGGGGTCCACACCGCCGGTGTCAGCCCCTCGGGCAGCTTCTACGGCAACGGCGACCCGCGGCGAAACGGCGTCGCCATAGTGGTGGGTGCCAACTCGAGATAGTTTCGAATGCGACACCATGCGGTATGCGATGCAGCGCCTCGAATGATAAAAATCACAGATCTCGATTTTGTCTATCCCCACGGCGAGTTCCGGCTGATGGTTCCGGATTTCAATATCGGACGGTCGGAAAAAGTCGCGGTAATCGGCCCCAGCGGCTCGGGAAAAACAACCCTGCTCAACCTGATTGCAGGGATCACGGTGCCCAAGCACGGTACGGTCGAGGTCGATGAGGTCACGGTAAGCCGGCTCGAGGACCGGCATCGGCGGGCGTTTCGCATTACTCGCATCGGTTTCGTTTTCCAGGATTTCGCACTGCTCGACTACCTCGACGTTCTGGATAACATCCTTCACCCGTATCGCATTACCCGGGCTCTCGAACTCAGCAGATCCGTGCGCCAGCGCGCATCCGTATTGGCTGAGACAATGGGCATTGCGGACAAGCTGAAGCGCCCGGTCGGCGAATTGTCGCAGGGCGAAAAGCAGCGGACCGCGATATGCCGGGCGCTGCTGCCGGACCCCTCGCTCATTCTCGCCGACGAAGCCACCGGTAATTTGGATCCCGACAACAAATCCCGGATCCTGGACCTGCTCTTCGAATGCGTCGATGCGCACCGTGCGACGCTATTGGCGGTAACACACGACCACGAGTTGCTGGCTCGGTTCGACAGAGTCGTCGATTTTCAAGGATTTCGCGGGGGCGTCGTGGAATGAGCGACAGCCTGTATCTGGCGTGGCGCTACATTGGATTCAACCGCTGGAAAACCCTCACGCTGATGGCCTGTATAACGCTGATCACCGTGTTGCCGCTCACGCTGCAGGTGCTGCTCTCGGAGACCGAACGCCAGATGCTGGCGCGTGCGGCGTCGACTCCACTGGTGGTTGGCGCCGGGGGCAGTGCGCTCGACCTGATGATGAGCACGCTTTATTTCGGCAGGGATGTGCCGGAGTTGATCGATATGTCGGATTCCGAGGAGATCTGGAAAACGGGCCTGGCCGACGCAATCCCGCTCTATGTGCGTTTCAGAGCACGGGACTACCCGATCGTCGGTACGACGCTGGATTACTTTGATTTTCGCGGACTGGGTTTTGCAGCCGGCCGACCCCTGGCGGTGCTGGGCGAGTGCGTACTTGGCGCCGAAGCGGCGAGGAGGCTGGAATTGAAACCCGGGGACAGCCTGGTATCGTCTCCCGACAACCTGTTCGACCTGGCCGGCGTCTATCCCCTCAAAATGAGCGTGGCCGGAGTGCTGAAACGGACATACAGCGCTGATGACCTGGCGGTGTTCGTGGATCTGAAAACCGCCTGGATCATAGAAGGGCTTGGACACGGGCACGGAGACGTGGCTCGGGATGGAGACACGAGTGTGGTGCTGGAGCGCAGTGAAGATAACGTGGTGGCGAACGCCAGCCTCGTCGAGTACACGGAAATTACCAAGGCAAATATCGATTCTTTTCATTTCCACGGCGAACCCGAAAACTATCCGATCAGCGCGGTGATTGCGCTGCCCCATGACGCCAAATCAGCAGCGATACTTCGCGGGCGTTTTCTGGAGTCCCTGGTGACGGCACAGATCGTGGTGCCCTTCGAAGTGATTGGTGCATTGATGCAGAACATCTTCCGTATCAAGAATGTATTGGATGCGGTAATCGTCGTCGTCGGATTGGCTACCGTGCTGGCCATCGCCCTGGTGTTCGCGCTCTCGCTGAGGCTCCGCCAGCGCGAGATAGAGACCATTTTCAAGCTCGGCTGCCAGCGCGCCACCATCGCGCATCTGCTTGCCGCGGAAATCATTCTGATTCTGTTCGCCAGCGGGGTGCTTTGTGTGGGGATATTGTTGATTGTCGATCACTATTCCGCGGATCTGGTCAGACTGATCTTTGTTAACTAGTGTACCCCGCATTTTCCGGCCGGCAACGAGTTTCATGCTTGCATGAGTGTAAAATCGAGATGATGTGCGGACCTTTCATAATGAAGCAATCGATAAAGCTTTTAGTGCTGATAGCGTTGTCGACCGCGCTCCAGTCGGTCCGAGGGGCGGACGATGATCCGCTCGAGGTCTACGTGGTCAACTACACGCTGCAGTATTTCGCCAGCCGTATCGCAGGGGGGCACGCAAGGGTTGAATTTCCGGCACCGCGGGACAGCGATCCGGTATTCTGGAAACCCTCGACAGCGACCATAAACGACTACCAGAAGGCGGACCTGATCCTGCTGAATGGTGCCGGGTACGCGAAGTGGCTCGACGGCGCGACCCTGCCTCGCGCGAAGCTGGTAAATACGTCCCGTGCGTTCAGTGACCGCTATATAAAGATCGGTGGCGAAGCGACCCACAGCCATGGACCCTCCGGCAGCCATTCCCACACGGGAACGGCGTTCACGACCTGGCTGGATTTTCAGCAGGCGATCTTACAGGCGCGGGCAATCGCGGAGGAATTGGTCAGCAAGCGGGCCGGATTGAAGGATACTTTCGAACACCAACTCGATTTGCTAGAGCGGGAACTGCTGGCTATTGACTCTGAGCTGATGGAAATCGGCGCAAAAAAACCCGGAATACCCTTGATGGCTTCTCATCCGGTTTACCAGTATCTCGCCCGCAGGTACGGATTGAACCTGAGAAGCGTGCAGTGGGAACCCCGGGAAGCCCCGACCGATGAACAGTGGGCAGAACTGGTAGGTATCCTGGATGCCCACCCTGCACGCTGGATGATCTGGGAGAGCGAGCCCGCCAAAGAGACCGAAGATAGATTGGCAATGCTGGGTATAAAGAGTCTGGTTTTCAATCCCGGCGCGAATGTTCCGGAATCAGGCGACTGGCTCGACGTCATGCGAGAGAACGTTGACAACCTCAAACAGATTCTATGACTTACTGAATCAGTTGAGGCAGGTTGGGCATCTGCTTGACGGCGTAGCCCTCCGGCTTTACCAGACTCGCATTTCCGATTCCCTGCTTTATCCCGGTGATCGTCATGGTATTTCCCGTCTTGTCCTTCATCACGATAGGTACGCCCGCCACTTCCGCGTCGCCGAACTGGGGTACGCCCTGGCCTATCTGGTTCGAGATTTTTGCGGTCTCGTCGCGCAGCATCTGGGACATATCCCGCATCGATTTGATTACCGCGAAATCTTCTTCCGCTATACCTAGAACGTCTGCCGGGGCCGAGCACACCTCCGCAACCATTTGCTCGCCCTCGTACACTTCCGTCTTATTGCAGTTAAACCCGTTCACCTGATGTACGCCCGTTTGCTTCAGAATTTTCTCGCCCGGCGGGGCCGGGGGAGGCTGGACGAGCTGTCCGCCGCCCATACCCTCGATCATTTTCAGCATCTGCTCACGCTGCTCGTCGGACAGGTTCTCCATCTGAGCCAGGAGCTGCTGGCGAGCCATGTCGATCATGCCGGATGCCTGGCCCGCCAGGGAAGAAATTTTATCGGCATCGAGGGCCAGGGTTGATTTTTCCTCGTGATTAATGATGGTCATGGTTTGATTGTTCTGGTTGAACAACAGATCAATATTCTGATCACCGCCGGCAGCCTTTATCAGGGCCGTTCCATTATCGATATACGCCGCCTGGGCGACGTCCGGCTGGCCCTGCTGCTTCAGAATGAAGTCGATGGTGGTCGCCGCAAAGGATACAGTGACATGGCCGGCAGTGGAGATCAGGCAGCCGGCGGCGATGACGCCGGTTTTTAGTGCTGTTTGTTTAGACACGATTGGTAAATTCCTCGATGCTGGTAATTGGGGGAGAGCAGGTCGTTCCAAGACATACATAGGCGGTGGTTTTCTCTGACGGTGCAAGATTGCCCAGTATGCCGGGCAACGTTTTTTCATCATTCGCTATGGTCATCACCATTGTACCTGGCAGATATCGACGCAGCAGCGTACGCGCCCAGTCCGCGGCCTGCACGGGTTCGCCTCGAATGATTACGATCGATGGCGGGGATACAAGTTCGTTCGCCGCCATCACCAGTGAGCCGTGGGCAGAGGGCTGGCGGCTGGCGGCGGAGGAGAGCAATCGCAAAATCCGCTCGGCGCTGTCCAGGTAACGGCGTTCACCTAGAAGATGGCCTAGTCGAAGCAGTACTCGCGCCGCTACACCGTTACCCGAGGGGGTTGCTTCGTCGGCGACGGTTTTGGTGCGATGGAGCAGTTCCTCGTGATCGTCCGACGTGAAGTACAGACCGCCCAAATCAGCGTCTTCGAATTTTTGCAGAATTGCATCGGCCAGCACGATCGCAAACTCCACATCGGACCCTCGCCATCTCGCCTGACAAAGTTCGATGATTCCGTCTACCAGAAAGACATAGTCGTCGAGATAGGCATTGAGATGCGCCTTTTCATGGCGTGCCGCGGCGCGCAGACGGCCTTCGCTCCACAGGACATTGCGGACATAGTCCAGCGCCTTTTCGGCGGAGGAAATAAATTCTTCCACCTCAAGTATTCTGCCGGCGTGCGCCATTGCCCCGATCATGAGCCCGTTCCAAGCCGTCAGTATCTTGTCGTCGCATTGCGGCCGAATTCTCCCGGACCTGTGGTCGAGCAATTTCCGCATTGCGCCCTGCAGCAAGCGCCCGGCTTCATCTTTATCCCGCGCACACTGTTCGGCAACGGACTCCAGGGTGCCCCGGATGTTGAGATGCCACTTTCCTTCGAAATTCGGCGTACCTTTCACACCGAAACGGGTCTCGACCGCGGTGAATTCCGCTCCGGTCAGCAAAGACCTCAATTCAACGACGTCCCAGACATAGTATTTGCCCTCCTCACCCTCGGAATCGGCGTCGAGGGTGGAATAGTATCCGCCAGCGGGTGACTGCATCTCGCGAATTACCCACGAGGCGGTGCCCAGGGCGACCGTCCTGAATAGATCATCGCCGCACGCCTGCCAGGCATGGACGTAGAGGGGAAGGAGCTGTGCATTGTCATAGAGCATTTTTTCGAAATGCGGGATGGTCCAGGATTTGTCAACCGAATAACGGTAAAAACCGCCGCCCAGCTGATCGTACATTCCACCTCCCGCCATTGCCTGCAGGGTGTGACGCGCCATCTGGAGCGCGCGCGAACGAGTCTTTTCATTCGCAGTATCCCTGGCCCAGTAGGTTAGGCACAACGCTATGGTTGTCGGATGGGGGAACTTGGGTGCGCTCCCGAAACCGCCATCGGTGGAATCGTAGCTGTTGCTAAGTTCCTCGATGGCTTTTTCATGTAGCGACGCGTCGAGGTCCGCCGCCGTTGCGGGTTCGATGCGGCGAAAGGTATCCTTGATCGCTTCAGCGTGACCGGTCAGTTCCCGTCTGTGGGATTGGAAGTGTTCGGCGACGCGTGCCAGTACGTCCCGGAAAGATGGCATGCCGTAGCGAGGTCGGCTGGGGAAGTAGGTCCCCGCGAAAAACGGCGCGTGGGTATCAGGCGCAATCGCGACATTCAACGGCCACCCACCTGCACGCTGAGTAAGCATCTGGTGGGCGATCTGGTAGATCTTGTCCAAATCGGGCCGTTCTTCGCGATCCACCTTGATGCACACGAAGTTATCATTCATGTACCGGGCCGTGTCCGGGTCCTCGAAAGACTCCCTTTCCATGACATGACACCAGTGGCAGGCGGAATAGCCGATGGACAAGAGTATCGGGCGATCCAGTTTTCGAGCCAGCTCCAGGGTTTCCCGATTCCAGCCGTGCCAGTCGACGGGGTTGTGTGCATGCTGCAGCAGATAAGGGCTGGTTTCGTGGATGAGGTTGTTGCGGCGTTCCGCCATCGCCCTTCCCCGTCAACACATGGCGAAGCGATGAAGAAGATTCCGGCACATTTGCGAATACTCACGCCGCAAATGGGGTGGACAAGTTCCCGGATACACGACTAACAACATGCAGTTCAGCTTGTTTACTCTTAAAGTACCGGTTCCGATTCAGGTTCCGGTTCAGGTTCCGTCGCCGGAGGCGGCAGGGTGCCTTCCCGCAGTGCCACCAGCGTGCCCGAGTAGGATGCGGCGGTTCCCACGCATACCAGTGATTCTGGTCCAAATGTTCCCGAAGCCGAGACATTCGAAGTGAAGGTTGCGATCGCCTCCATTTCGAGCGTACAGGGCGCGGCGGCCGAGTCATCCGTGGATTGTCCAGGGAATACGCAGGTCTCCCGGTAGGTCATGGTGTTTCCGTTTACGAAGACCGATAGCGCACAGTTGGTATTGGTTGTCAGGATGCTGACCGCGCCGTTGCTTTCGATTCTGACCTGTGACTGGGTGTCGATGGTACTTGTGCCGCCACCCACGATGGCGGTGATCAATGCCTGTAACGTCCAAAATCCGGCATGCGTGGTCGACCCTTGAACTGCGCCTCCGGTGCCCCCGGAGCTTCCCCCGCTGCACGCGGCCAGCGCTGCTATAAGTGGGAGGAAGATGACAATTTTTTTCATAGTAATCCGACAGGCTGGTTTCGATTCCCGGCGCATTTTGCCATAAATGGCGCTAAAGCTGCATATTGCACCGAAATAGGCTTACGCTGCCAACGAACTGTATTTTCGTCGTATTTCTCTCATACTGGTATTTTTTCATGAAACAGCGACGGAATATAAAATTCTTGCGGCCGCGTTGGTGCAAAATGCGGGTTTTGAGACGGGATGAGTACGTTGGTTTTTTATAGTCGAAAAAAATGTCGATATTCAACATCCGGGAGGTGTGGCGATGCGCCCTGATATCGACCCGGTTGCCTTCAGCATCGGACCGGTCGATGTCCACTGGTACGGATTGATGTATCTCGTAGGCTTCGCCGGAGGCTACTGGCTGGGTCTGCGGCGATCCGCTTCGATACCGGGGTGGGGCAAGGAGCAGGTGTCCGATCTGGTGTTCTATATTGCGATCGGGGTTATTGCCGGGGGCCGAATCGGATATGTGCTGTTCTACAAGGCAGCCTACTATCTGAGCAATCCTGTTGAGATGTTTTACATCTGGCAGGGGGGAATGTCGTTTCACGGCGGTTTGCTGGGCGTCCTCGTCGCACTGCTGTTGTTTGCGCGGCGAACACACAAGACTTTTCTGGACGTTACGGATTTCGTGGCTCCACTGGTTCCCATAGGTCTGGGGGCGGGCCGCATCGGCAACTTCATCAATCAGGAATTATGGGGCCGGGTTACCGATTCGCCGCTGGGCATGGTGTTTCCCCGTACCGATCCCACCCTCGCGACTCGGCATCCGTCGATGTTGTATGAAGCCTTTCTGGAGGGGCTCGTAATGTTCATCGTGTTGTGGTGGTTCTCTTCAGGGACGAGGCGACGGGGAGCGGTATCGGGGCTGTTTCTCGCGTGCTACGGCGTATTCAGGTTCCTCGTAGAGTTCGTCAGGGAACCCGATGCTCACCTGGGTTACCTGGCATGGGACTGGGTGACGATGGGTCAGGTTCTGTCCGTTCCGATGATCGGTTTCGGAATTTGGTTGATGACCAGGGATTGCCGTGATTAAGAAGTCTCTCGGCGAATCCCCCCGCGATCAGCAGCAGCAGCCAGTCGGATAGAATTTGGTGACGGATCGCCTGGCCGTAATTGGTCGTGCCAAGGATCCAGGTCGAGCACATCAACAGAAATAGCACGGTATAAAGGCTCAGAAGCCTTCTGTCTCCGCGATCCACCCAGAATCCTGCAATGATTGCGGACATCAGGCCCAGGCGCATCAGAGCAATCAAGATTGCCACGATGTCCTTGGTTTCCCCGACGTTCCAGGGAAAAGGGGCGAACCAGTAGTTGAGATACAGCGCGGGCATGCCAAGTGCGAGCGCCGGCAGCGAGCTCGTGTCCAAATCGACATTCAGTGCTGTCCGGGGTTCGTCCTTGTCTATGGCCAGCCGGTAGCCTTCTATCTGCCTGAGGAAGTAGTCGGCATCGAACTCCGCCATTTTGAGAACTACACCGACCCCGGTGAACTTCTCAGTACGCATGACGTGCATAAATGTTGCAGTCAGGCCGGAGACAATGATGACGGCAGCGGCAACCCGCGTGAACGTCTTTTTCCTCGAATCGCGGTGTACGGGCCAGAGAAGAATCAAGGCTGCGAGTACGAGTGCGAATGGAATCAGTACCTGGTGCAGAATCGCCAGGCACGTCGCACAAAGAATAAACATTACGCCGTCGATTATGCCGCTGCCGGTTCTGAAGCTTACTCCGTAATAAACGGCGGCAACGAAGAACAGCAGCTGCAGGGGCTCGCGAAGCGTTATCGATGTGTAGACGAGAAAATGGGGCGCCAAGCCGAACGCGAGCAGTAAGGGGATCCGTGCACGCGTGATTCCGGTTAGCGAGATGAGTCTGTTGTAAATGAGCAGGGACAAGGCGAAAGCCAGTACCGAAGAAGATAAAGCCAGCGCACGGGATCCACCTTGAATTCTGACGAGCAATATCAGAAAATTTCTGTACAGATCGATGCTGATGGCTGGTTTGATGTCTTCCATGCCCCTGTTCTCGGCGTAGACGAGGAAGCTTTTCGCGTCGGTGTCCGCGCCCGGCAGCGTGTGTCCATACAGGTTGAATACGGCGACCAGCTCGTGAATGAATACGAGCGCCGAAATCGTAATGAAAAGACCGGGACTCCGGCGAATGCTTATCTCCGACGCGATGAGAACGTAGATTGCGATCAGTACGAACCAGCCGGCCTCGCCATAGTGCGTGTACAAGGCGAACATCGCGGCAAAAAGCACGGCCGCGATGACGGCCAGGATGGTGTCGACGGGCTCGAAATCCGTATCTAGCGGGCGCTTTCGTATTCGGGTCACGTCATGTTCGATGGCTGCGCGGGAGGTATGATTTTGGCGGTTATGTAAAGCAAATCACACGCTCCGTGCATTTTTGTGCTATAGAATATTCGTGTCTTGAGTTGCGGTGAAGAACTGATGAGTAGATTGATTCCACTTCTGCTTGGTTTGTTTTTAATAGTGCCTGTTTCGGCGCAAACAATCAAAAAGTGCCAGGATGCCAACGGCAAGTGGCACTACGGTGACCATGCGGCGTTCGAATGCGAACAGTCCTCCAGGATCACGGAAATCGATGAAGAAGGGCGGCAAGTAGGCGAAGTCGAAGCACCGCCGACTCAGGAGGAGCTCGATGCCAAACTCCAGGCGGAGAGACAGCTATCCGAGCAGGAAAACACCGATGCAAACCAAAAGCGGCTGGATCAGAGATTATTGATCACCTACGAGAATCCCGAGAGTATCTTGCTGACCCGTGACGCGCTGCTGGCCGCAATAGACAGCGCGGTCGACGCGGACCGGGATTTGAGAGAACAGCTGACCGATGAACTGCGCAGGATCGAAGCCAGTGGAGGCCCGAATGCCGAGGAAAATGCGGAGTCTATCAGGCAGCAGATCGCGGACTTCGACGAGGCCATACAGGCTCGGCTGGCGACCAAGGAAATTGCCAAAAACCGCTACGACATGGAGCACCGGCGCTATATTGAACTGACCGGGGACTGATCCGCAGGGATGTCCGGGGCGGGTGCGATCGAAGTCAGCAGCAGCGCGCAATAAGGTATTTTTATCTTTGGTATCGCAATTCTAATTAGTTTTCTGGATCAACACCTTATACTCTGCCCTATCCCTAGCCCGCATTGCTCCCCGGGCGCCTGCGGATGCGGTTTTGAGCATTGCAAACATTGAAGTCTATGGGTTCGTCCAATAAACGGTGTATCTTGGCAACGCCTGCCCCGGCGCCGGCCGGTCCAGGCCCCGCCGAACCAGGGCTTCAGTCGATCCGTGGTTACGGCTATGAAACTTACTCCAGCCCGGCGTCCATCGGCACCTGTCCTGTGCCATCGCGCGGGATGCTGGTGAGAAATGCCGGCTAGGGGTCTGTTTGATCAGGCCCTCTCCACTTGGCCGGTTGAGCGGTTGTACCAGCATCTTGGGAACACCCGACTAATCCGGTCGCCGGGGGGTGACCCGCGATGCTAAGCATCATCCAGGCGATCGGTATCATCTACAAGTAACGACAGCTAACGGAGAATCAGTATGCCAACCTATGTGCGCACCGAGAAATGTGATGGATGTAAAGGACAGGACAAGACCGCTTGTACGTATATTTGTCCACACGACCTGATGCGGCTCGACAAGGATGGCTCAGAAACCGGCCACGCCATGAAGGCCTACAACCAGGAACCGGAGCAGTGCTGGGAGTGCTACAGCTGTGTGAAGATTTGTCCGCAGCAGGCCATAGAGTGCAGGCACTACGCGGACGTGGTTCCGCTTGGCGCACAGGTACAGCCGCTGAAAGGTTCGGAATCCATTATGTGGACGATCAAGTTCCGCAACGGCAACCTCAAGCGGTTCAAGTTTCGAACTCGTACAACCCCTGAGGGTTCGGCAGATCCCTATAAGGACAAGCCCTCCATCGATATGGCGGAGATCGCGGAACACGGCAGCTTGTTCACCAAGGCCACCCACTCCTGCGACATGAGCCAGTTCTGTCAAAGCTAGAAGGAACTGACCGTCGGGACGCGACAGGACTTGCTGTTAAATTGCGGCATGTAAAGAGATACAACGAAAGGGGAGTTACAAGATGTCAGAGAACGAATTTGGAAATCCGGAAGTCGTCGAGGAAGACTTAGACATTCTCATTATCGGCGGCGGTATGGCTGCCTGCGGCACCGCGTTTGAAATATCGCGCTGGATCGAGGGCACGGACCTCAAGGTGAAGCTGGTAGACAAAGCCGCACTAGACCGATCAGGCGCCGTCGCTCAGGGCCTTTCGGCCATCAATACTTATTTGGGCGATAACGATCCCGCGGATTACGTACGCTACGTTCGGGGTGACCTGATGGGCATCGTCCGGGAGGACCTCGTCTATGACGTTGGCCGGCATGTCGATGACTCCGTGCACAATTTCGAGGAATGGGGCCTGCCCGTCTGGAAGCAAAAAGGTGACGAAGGCAAGAAACTGACCGAGGGTGGAAAGCCGGTCAGATCGGGTCGATGGCAGATCATGATCAACGGTGAATCCTACAAGTGGATTGTCGCGGAAGCGGCGAAAAAAGCGCTCGGCATCGACCGGATACAGGAACGGGTGTTCATCGTACGCTTGATCACGGACAAGAATGATCCGAGTCGCGTGGCGGCGGCGGCCGGTTTTTCGGTGCGGGAGAACAAGGTATACATCTACAAGTTCAAGTGCTGCTTGTTGGCGTGCGGCGGAGCGGTCAACGTGTTCCGGCCGCGATCTGTCGGCGAGGGCACGGGTCGTGCCTGGTTTCCGGTATGGAATGCGGGCTCGACTTACGCGATGGCGGCGGAGTGCGGAGCAACTCTGACCCTGATGGAAAACCGCTTCGTCCCCGCTCGCTTCAAGGACGGCTACGGTCCGGTTGGCGCCTGGTTCCTGCTGTTCAAGGCCAAGGCGATGAACGCATTCGGCGAAGACTATCAGGAAAAGAATTTTCACATACTCAAGGACAACAAGTACGACGCCTATGCCAGCGGGCCGAAGATGGGCACCTGCCTGCGGAATCACCTGATGATGAAGGAGATGCGCGAGGGCCGTGGTCCGATCCTGATGGATACGCCCACCGCTATGGCAAGGCTCGCGGAAAACATGACGCCGAAGGAGGTCAAGCATCTCGAAGCAGAGGCGTGGGAAGATTTCCTCGATATGACCATCAGCCAGTGCGGCGTCTGGGCCGGTGAGAATATCGAACCCGACAAGGAAATGTCCGAGCTGATGCCGACCGAGCCTTATCTACTGGGTTCCCACGCCGGCTGCGCCGGCATCTGGGTTTCCGGACCGGATGATCTGCCAGGGACGCCGGATCGCTATCACTGGGGTTACAATCGGATGAGCACGGTGAAAGGGCTGTTCACGGCGGGTGATGGTGTCGGCGCTTCGGGCCACAAATTCTCTTCGGGTTCCCACGCCGAGGGCCGCATTGCCGCAAAGGCCATGGTCAAGTTTGCCGTGGACAACAAGGACTGGACCCCGGAACCGGCGAGGTCCAGTGAAGAACTGGTGGAGGAAATCTACCGGCCCGTGCGGACATTTCATGAACACAAGGACTACACCACGGCGATCGACGTCAATCCGAACTATATAACCCCGCAAATGTATCAGCTCAGATTACAGAAAATCATGGATGAGTACGTGGCGGGAGTCAGTACGCAATACCAGACCAATGCGAAGATGCTCGAGCTCGCCGAGCGCAAGCTCAAAATGTTGTGGGAAGACGGCCCGAAAATGAGGGCAAAGGATCTGCACGAGTTGCTGCGCGCCTGGGAGAACTACCACCGTATGATAGCGGCCACGGCTCACATGAAGCACATCCAGTTCCGTGAGGAGACTCGTTATCCGGGCTACTACTACCGAATGGACTACCTGGACCTAAACGACGATGATTGGAAGTGTTTCGTCAATTCGAAATATGACCGCGATACGGCCGAGTGGACGCTGTGGAAGGAGAGTTATTCGCAGATGATCAAGCCGGCGGATGATGAACCGCAGGGCATGCGCCGACCCGGGAGCAGCGTATAGCGCGTAGCCTAGCGGGGCGAGAGAACCCGGGGGCGATTGGACGAGGTCCGCAATACGGGGCAGATACAAAACCAGCCCGGCCGCCCCGGGGGAATTCACGGGCGTGTGGCGGATGCATAGTGAAATGGCAGACAAAGACGGCATTCAAACCCAGCGCGGGCCCTACCAGAGCCCAATCGACCCGGTAGAACTGGATCTGGACTCGGTGTTCCAGTTCCGATGCCACAAAGACATTGCCTGCTTCAATGCGTGCTGCAAGAACATAGATATAACGCTCACTCCTTACGACGTACTCAGACTGAAACGGCGGCTTGGGCTGTCCTCCAGCGAATTCGTTGCCACATACACCGTGCCGTTTGCGATGGATCACCACGATATGCCCGGCCTCAAGATGGCGACGAAGCCTCAGACCACGCAGTGCGTATTTCTAAACGAGGACGGTTGCAGCATATACGAAGATCGCCCTATCGCCTGCCGCTACTATGCATTGGGATCGATGGGAGTGCGAAAAAAGGCTGCCTCTGACGTGGAGGACATTTTCTTTGTCGTGAGAGAGGAACATTGTCTGGGCCACCAGGAACCGGATCGTCAAACGGTAGCGCAGTACAGGCAGCAGCAGGGGTGTGAAGAGTACGACCAGGCAAACAGAACCTGGCGGGAGATCATTCTTAAAAAGCGATCCGGTGGACCCGCTATAGGAGCCCCGTCGGAGCGCAGTCTGCAGCTGTTCGATATGTGCAGCTACGACATGGACAGCTTCCGGGAGTTTATTCAGACGGAAGGTTTCGAAGAAGTCTTCGATATCAGCGATAATGACAAAACGACGATAATCGAGGACGAGGATAAACTATTGCAGTTTTCTCTCCGCTTCATGAAACAGGTTCTTTACGGCGAACGGTCAATTCCAGTCAGGCAAGGGGCGAAGCAATCCAGGCTGCGACGGCACCGGGCAGGAAGTTGACCGGGGAAGAACGTGTCGGCCAATTATCAACTTCGGCTGAAACTACGTAACCGTTTCCTCAATCTGGTGCAGAGACGGTTGAGCAAGATGGGTGTCGCCATGACCGCGGATTGCGAGGGGCAGATGGACAAAATGATATCGATCGGGTTGTCCAGGCTGGAGCACCAGCACGCGCTCGAAAAGGAGGAAATCATCATGGTAACAGAGGCGACCATGTTCAGAATAATGAAGGACCTCTATGAGCGGGCGCAGGCGTTGGACACTTTTCCGATGGTCGACGCCAGGGTCTTCGAGGACACGAAGAAGAAACTTTCGCCGCTGTGGCCGTTTTTTTAGCCCTCCGCCTTCGATTTGTGCAGTGATGGCGGATTCCCGGGATACGATCTACATCGTCGATGCCAGTATCTACGTTTTTCGGGCCTGGTATTCCCTGCCGGATACGCTGACCGGCACCGACGGCACTCCGGTGAATGCCGTGTATGGATTTATAAGATTCGTCACGGAGCTCCTGGAGCAATCTCGCCCGTCCCACGTGTTCTTCGCATTCGACGGAAGCCTTACCAGCTCTTTTCGAAATGAACTCTATGCGGACTACAA
The DNA here is from genome assembly GCA_024639325.1 of Gammaproteobacteria bacterium. Lineage (GTDB taxonomy): Bacteria > Pseudomonadota > Gammaproteobacteria > Arenicellales > JAANXG01 > JAHEKE01. The sequence continues at coordinate 55,426 of JAHEIO010000003.1, read as the reverse complement.
GGCAAACCGCGAATCCGCTCCCCTGGAACTGAAGAAACAGTTCGAACTTTGCCGGTCCCTGATTACGGCGTTGGGCATGCTGCAGCTGGCCCACGATCGATTCGAAGCGGATGATTTGATCGCCACGGTGGCCCGAAACATGCGGGAGCGCGGTTTCAAGAACGTTATCGTCACTTCCGATAAGGACCTGGCCCAGATCATCGGGACGGAGGATTTATGGTGGAATTTCACGAAAAATGAGCGGCTCTCCTCTGCAGGAGTGCACGAGCGGTTTGGAGTGTGGCCCCATCAGATTACCGACTATCTGGCCCTGGTGGGGGACAGCGTAGACAATATTCCCGGAGTGCCCGGGGTCGGCGCCAAAAGCGCTGGAAGGCTGCTCCGATTGTACCCGAATCTGGACAAGCTCTATGAAAACATTGCCCAGGTATCCCAACTTGCCATAAGAGGGGCCGGCAGGATCGCGTCCAACCTGAAACAGCACCAGGAGCAGGCGTTCCTGGCGCGGGAACTCGCCAAGCTGGTCACCGATATACCATTGAATCGCGGTATCAGCGATTTCGAAATCACGCCTCCCGACAACGCCGAACTGGAACGTTTGACGAATTTGATTGGACGCGGCGACGGCTACGTCGAGCGCATCCGGGAAGTGCTGCGTGGCTGAGCGGGTCAGCGCGCGGACGAGTCGCCGACCGGGTTCGATATGCGGGTTTTTGTGAAAGCGATATAATGTACTGAAGGCTAACGGTCCAGGCAACCATGTACGCGTCATTCTTTGGCTTATCCGAAGTGCCGTTTTCGATTGCACCGGATCCCCGCTATTTGTATATGAGCAAACGCCATCGCGAGGCGATGGCGCATCTGGTATATGGGATCAACGAAGGCGGCGGATTCGTGCAGTTGACCGGCGAGGTCGGCAGCGGGAAGACCACGCTGTGCCGTTGTCTACTCATGCAGCTGCCTGAAAACGTCGATGTAGCACTGATCCTGAATCCTCTGATCAGCGAGGCTGAACTGCTGGCCACGCTGTGTGACGAAATTGGGATCGAGTATCCACCGGATGCTACAGCGACGAAACTTCTCAAGGTCTTGAACCAGCACCTCCTCGCAAACTACGCCGAGGGCGGAAGAACAGTGCTGGTCATCGACGAGGCGCAACTGTTGACGCGCAGCGTGCTCGAGCAGGTCAGGATACTTACCAATCTGGAAACGACCAGGCAAAAGTTGCTGCAGGTGATACTGATCGGACAGCCGGAGCTGTCGGAAATACTTGGCCGGGAGGACCTGAAGCAGCTCTCACAGCGCATCACCGCGCGCTATCACCTGGAACCCCTGAACCTCAATGATACGCGCGAGTATGTCAAATACAGGCTGGCTGTCGCCGGCTGTGAGCGCCGCGTGTTCAGCGGCAGGGCTTTGCGCCGCGTATACCGACATTCGGCAGGAGTGCCGAGGCTGATCAATGTGATATGCGATCGTGCTCTGCTTGGTGCGTACACCAGAAATGAGAAAAATGTGTCCGGGGCGGTGGTGCGCAAGGCTGCCAGGGAAGTGCTGGGTGAGCCGCTTCGCCGTCGCAACGGCAATTGGTGGGCGCCGGCTATTGCCGCGGCGCTGGTTCTGGGCGTGTTGTTCGTGATTCCCAACACGCGCGCGGGTATTTTCGATGCGGGCAGGCAGCTTCATTCCCTGTATGCCCAGACCATGGAATCGGCCCGTCACTCTTTTCGGTCGCTGATGGAGGAGAGCAGTAAAACGGATACAAGCCGGACCCGGGTAGCGCCCAAGATCGGCCTGAATGAGGGCACAGGGAACATCGGCGCAGCCGTAACGGTCGGAAGCGCGGGAATATAGCCGTGTCCTACATACTCGATGCGCTGAAAAAATCGGAAAAAGAGCGAGCCCTGGGTAGCGTGCCGACGCTCGGGGCCGCTGAACATTTTCAGGAGCGTAGCGTCCCTATGCGCTGGTTCTTGTTGACTGTCATATGCCTGATCGTGGCGATTCTGTCGGGAGGCGCCTGGATGCTCTGGTCATCCCGGCCCGGGCCGGGGTCCGTCGCCGGGTCCGATGCGGCCTCGATCTTGCCGGCAACGGTCCCATCCACCGAAGAGACGCAAGCACCGAGCACACCTGCCGGTGAAGCAACAGTTGTTCAGGCAGATCCCGTACCGATCGCAAAGGTCGATGATTCGATCAGAGCCCGCATTCCAGAAGTCGAAATCAATGTCTTGTCGTATTCCGAGGACGTGTCCAAGCGATTCGTAATGATAGGTCAGAATATATTCAAGGAAGGTGAAGAAGTCGTGGAAGGCTTGGTAATATCGGAGATTCGAAACACTGACGTGATATTCGGCTTCGACGGCATACGGTTCATGATGGAACCCTGAACCGTAATTTGATGTTACCCAAGAGAGAAGTTATCAATGCCAATCTATGAATTTTATTGCCAGTACTGCCACACCATCTACAATTTTTATTCCGCGCACATCAATACCGATAAAACGCCGGCCTGCCCGAATCAGGAATGCGAAAATCGGGGTTTGGAGCGTCAGGTGTCGCTGTTTTCCATATCCAAAGGGCGTTCCGAGGACGACGCTGAGGATGACGGACTGGCTGGCATCGACGAAGGCAAGCTCGAGCAGGCAATGATGTCTCTCGCCGGGGAAGTAGACCACTTGGATGAGGACGATCCGAAACAGGCCGCGGCTATGATGCGCAAACTCTTCGATTCCACCGGAATGAAACTGGGTGACAGTCTCGAGGAAGCAATGTCGAGAATGGAAGCAGGTGAAGATCCGGACAAGATCGAACAGGAGATGGGGGACATTCTGGAGGAAGAAAATCCGTTTTCGACAAAGCCCAGGAAGATGCTCAACGACTTCCGCAGAAAATACCTGCCGCCAAAAGTCGACGAGCGGTTATACGAGCTCTAACCTTCGTATTACTAGCCCGCATTTCTCACCAGGCGGCTATAGAATCTCGTCAATCATTTCAAACATCGAGGTCTATGGATTTGTCCAAGAAACAGTGTGTCTTGGAAACGCCTATTCCGGCGCTGGCTGGTCCAGGCCCCGATGTACTTGGGCTTCATTCGATCCATAGCACCGGCTATGCATCTCACTCCAGCCCGGCGTTCATCGGCACCTGTCCTGCGCAATCGCTCGGGATCCTGGTGAGAAATGCGGGCTAGTTCATCATTACCTGTGAGCGCTTCGCCACCTGGGGTTGCCGCATGCGTGAGTACATCATCCATGCAAGCATATAAACGATGGTGGCCAAGAGAAGGGCATTCTGAATACCGTAAAATATCGAGACTAGGACGCTGGCCAGCCCACCAACCACGGTAAACAACCCGTTGAATGCCCATGCCCATGCCACCACGCCGTTGGCCTGCCCGGACACGGCAATTATGCCCAGAGGAAAAGGCATTCCCAGGAAAAAGGTGAGAGGCAGGATGATGGCGATGGATGCCGTTATCCGGACCCAAGTTTCGGTCGTCAGCAGACTGCTGAATACCGCATCGTAAGTGATCAGGAAAGCGCAGGAGTATGCCATTATGCCAAGGAACGGCAGGGACCAGAGCTTCTGAGGAGACAGCCTGAACGAATGCGAAAACAAACTGCCGAGTCCGGCGCCGAGGAGGAACGTGAACACCACCGTAGTATAGGTGTAGAGCGGGTAGCCGATCAGTTTCATGAAGGTCTGAATGAAAATGAGTTCGTAGATGATGAATCCGGCGCCGAGACAGGAAAAATAGGCAACGAAGCTGCCCTTCCGGTCCCACTTCGATTTGCCGACATCCGAATAGAGCAGCGGTACGAACAGAAATACCAGTGACAGCGTCAAGGCGGTCCCTCCACTGACAAAAAAGTGGATGACATCAGTGGGGATGCCCGACTGAAGTCTCGAGTTCAGCAGTTTAGACACCGATTTGCTCATGTAGTTATCCGGATCGGTATCGACCCGCCGCATTTTTTTTCTAATGAAATTGAAATATGGCTGATCGTCTGTGGCGGGCGCGACCCGGTAGTCGATGCCTTTGACCATCTCCGGGGGCAGATCCCCGCTGTAGAAGTCGTCGCTGAGAAAACTCTTGCCGAACCGGGCCGGTTTCTCGATGAGTTTGATTTTCATGTACTGCCTGGATTCTAGGATCTCCTCCTCGGTCCAGGGGGACATCTTGATCAGCAGCGTCGGCAGATTGTCCTGGTATCCCTGGACCTCGAACACCAGCACGTGCTCTCTGAAATTATCCCGGCCCATTTGTTTCCATGCCAGTGCCGCCGTAGTGATCATCCGAGGGTAGACATGGTGGTTGATATGCAGGATCCCGTCGTCCGCCAGGTGTTCGAAAAACTCCCGGTACGCGTCGGCGGTTTGCAGGTAGTTCGAGGCCATGGCGCCCGATCCGGCGGCGATGCTGGAACTGGTGTGGTTGCTCATGATCTGGATGATGTCGTACTTATTGGGCGTGGAGCGCAGGAATGTCCGACCCTCGCCCTTGACGTTGGTTACGTTGGGGTGATTGAAAATGCCGCCGATGTACTCGTCGTACCTGTCCTTGCCGAGGTTGACTACACTGCCCACGAGTTCTATACCGTCTACTTTGGAGGCGCCATAGGTCAGCGCCGCCTTGATTTCCTGGCCGCCTGCGCTCCCGATTACCAGTACCTTCTGGTCCGTGTCTCTTTTCAGATAATGCGAGATGGGTACCATTCTCCCCCAAAAGTGCTTGTGTGCCTCACCTGGGAGAACCGCCCTCAGTTTGTCGAAGTTCCCGTCGAACCTGTAGAAGTAGCTGGTCTGGGTTCCGCCGTCGTAGGCTATCCACTTGATTCCAGGGGCATAATCGATCACATCGATGCGGGAGATGGGATCCCATAACGTCACTTCGGTATTTTGTTCGACGTTCTTTATCTTCCTTTTATCCATGTGGAAAGTGAAATCCAAGTAACCATCCGACTTCAAAAAGGGAGTCGCAACCGCGGCAACGGCAAAGCAGCAGGCCATACCGAGTTTGATCCTGGATGTCGCGAACAGCGAGGCAGCCACGGCGCCGAGACCCGCGGAAACGAATACAAGGCCGGCGGGGCCGATCCTGGGCAACAGAGGTATGAGTATTACCGAACCAATCGCCGCCCCCAGCAGGTCCCAGAAATATAATTTCTGTATGTGCTTATCGTGCAGTGTGAAAATCGTGGTGAGAATGACACCGCAAATAAAAAACGGGATCGCCAGTGAAATGTAGATGATGACGAAGCTGATCGTACTTTTGACAGGCGCACTACTGAAATTGTCGAAATCGAAGGTTACGACGTTTAAAATAGGGTAAAGCAACAGCGTGAACACACAGAAACCCACGCACAGACGAAACAGGCGTTCAGATGCATGATGAACTGTGACGGCAGGGCGTATCGAGGTGTATACGCCGGCCAGCCCGAACGCGAGCATCGCCATGGTAATGACCATGTAGGCGAAATTCGGATACCACAGGACGTCCAGCACCCTGATCAGGGTGAGTTCCAGAAGAAGCGTAGTCAGGGTGATCAGGAACAGGCCCGCGAAAGTCTGTCGCAAGGAACTATTCCGCTCTATCATAACGCTAAGTAATTGAAAAAAAAGAAAAAATAAGCCGCTTTGGTTTCGTGATCAGGCCGGGTTCGTGATCAGACCGCTGAGGCGCGGACGGTGGTGGATTCTAACAGAATTAGAAAAATACAGTCGAGGCGGCGATGCCCCACGGCAGGGCCGGGAATCAACCGTGTTCCCGAAGTGAGATCTCGTGATCTTATTTCTGTCTGGTGATCTTGCTATCTGGTGATCTTGATAGCGTCCAGGATACCAAACAGTGACATGATCAGAGGTATACCGATCAGGTGGGGAACCCACCTCTTTACGCTGGAAGTCTCAACCAGGGCAACATGATAATTAGGATGGTCGTTTTCAGCGAGGAGTTTCTCGATCAAAGGAGCGTCGCTGCGCTTGACTACACCCACCGCGCGAACCTCTTCAGGCAAATCGTATTCGGCTTTTTCCAACTCAAAACCCCAACATGTGGTGTTAGCTCTACTACAGTTCCCCAGTAATGGTACTACAAGCTTATGCCACTTGGGGAGATTTTTCAAAGTAAAATCATGGCAATAAAATGGTTTTATGAATCGCCCAATGGAATATTCAATCAGTGTTATCAATGACCGGATCGGGACTCGATCAGGGTTTCAATTTTTTCGATTCGATTTGCCAACCTGATCATCTGTGTGCGTTCGCGCAGCCACAGAACATCCTTGATTCGTCGAAGCGGCCGCAGGAGGCTATTGAGTATTCTGCGCAGTACCGTATCCGTATCAAGCGATCTGCCATGCAGTACGTTCAACTCGTGCCGATACCATGCCAGGATCTTGTCGAATCGATAATCGTGATCGCCTGATCCCGCCGATCCGATCTGCGAAAAAGGCCCGTTGTCTTTGTACAAAGCCGGTGAGTAATTCTCAAAAACGTACTCTTCCGGCTCGATCGCCCTGGGCCAGCAGGTAATACAATCAGGCCAGCACAGCGTTTTGTAGGATCGGGGCGGCGAAAAGAGTTCGGAATGGTATCTGTGGGCGTAGTTGAAGTATGTGCTCCATTCGCAAAGGCTCAACCGGCCGGAATACGGTGCAAAACGCTGTTTTGACTCCGTTAGCAGGTCCTTGCGGATGATTTGCGGCATATGGGAAGCGTAGGAAAAATGAGCATACCCGAGATACTTTAGAATCTGATAGGTGTTCTGTTGTCCCCGGTCGAAGGCGGTGTCGTCGAATATCCAGTCGCGCAGGTCATAGAAGTAGTACGAACGGTATTTATCGTTTTCCTTGAAGAATGCGAGGTCAACCGGCGCCATTGGACGGTAGTCGTCATCCGACATGATGAACTCGTCGGATATCGCCGGATGCCCGCTCAAAGAAGTTCTCAACAGATAGTCCCGGGCCTGATGGTCGAGACCGCCGCCTTCCGCGTCGATCAATGATTCGTCGAAAATAATATCAACCGGGAACATCTCCTGGACATAGGTGAATCGAGGTTGTGTACCGTGCGGAACCACAAGCACCACTTCATCGATAAATGGCATGTACCGTGCAACTGATGAAAGCGTGCCGCGGAGAATATCGGGTCGTTTGCTGAGATAGACGATCTGCATTTCACTACGCCTCCGTTTCTGGAGAACGTTGCTGGCGGCAACTGGTGTTTGCTATGGCGGTTGATTGTCGGGCATGGAAATTGGAGTACAATCAAAATGAATCTTATCAACAATCAATTATAAATACACAGATATAAATCGTGTTGTTCGCATGCCGTCGTCCGGGGAAGAATCGGGATCAATAAACGTATTGCTGAATGCGCGACCGCTGAATACGGTATTTACCGGTGTGGCAAGATATGTGCGTACCCTGTATCAGCACATCATTGCTTTGGAACTTGCGAAGATCAGCTATTTCTGCAACGGGCGGGTGACCCACATCATGCCCCGGCAGTCCCGGGACGCCATGAGCCGGCATTTTCCCGCGTGGGCCCGGGATATTGCCCGGGTGTCGCGCGTCGTCGTCGAGAACCTAGTCCTGGCAAGGCATTTCCGCGAATACCAGTTCGACGTATACCACGAGACCGGATTGTTCCCGTTGACGACATCGGATTCCGTGCCCACGGTTTTTACCATCTACGATCTTTCGCTGATTACACATCCCGAATGTCACCCGCCGGACCGGGTGAGGCATTTCGAGCGCTATTTCTACAAGCGCCTGCCCGTGGCGCAGCACATCGTTACGATTTCCGAATTCATCCGGGGCGAGATAATTGCAATGCTCGACGTGCCTCCCGAAAAAGTCACGGCGATTCCATTGGCTGGATCCAGTGTTTTCTACACAAGGAAAGCGGAGGACGTGCGTCGTTACATCGATTCGAACGGAATACCGCAGCGCTATGTTTTGACGGTTGGCACCCGGGAACCGCGAAAGAACCTTGTTGGCCTGGTGCGTGCATACGCCGAAATCAATACCGATATTCCACTGTTGTGCGTGGGGTGGTCCGGCTGGATGAACGAGACTCTTCCGACCGAGATCGATCGCCTGAGACTGAAGGGCAAGGTAAAGCTTCTGGGGCACGTTGACGACGAAAGCCTCGCGCTCCTGTACAGTGGTGCACTGGCATCCGTGTACCCGAGTTTGTATGAAGGATTTGGTTTGCCGATTCTGGAGGCCATGGCATGTGAGTGCCCGGTCGTCTGCAGCGACTGTTCGAGCATGCCGGAGGTTGCAGGGGGGGCGGCGCATCTGATCGACCCCACGGATAAACAGGACATTGCCAGAGGTTTGTCGGAAATGATCAGTGACAGCACGTTGCGACAGTTATGTATCGGCAAGGGCAGGGCCCGAGTCCGGCAGTTTTCCTGGGAAAACACGGCTCGAAGGACGGTCGAGGTGTTCCAGGGAGTTGCATCCCGGGGGGTAAGTTGAAAACGGCGTTGATCACCGGTGTGACGGGCCAGGCCGGGTTCTATCTCTCCTCACTTTTGCTGGAGAAAGAATACCGCGTCGTGGGCACCACTCGAGACATCAGGATGGCGAATCGCCCGCTACAAGCCGAGGTGGAACTGGTGTCTCTGGATCTGACGAACTACGAACGGGTCATCGACCTGATCGACGAACTTCGCCCGGATGAAATCTATCATTTCGCCGCACCGTCCTCCGTTGCACGTTCTTTCGGGGATCCCGTCAGAACATCGATCGGGATAATGGTTCCGACACTCAATATTCTGGAATCGATACGCACTTTGAGGGCTCGGATCCGCTTCCTCGATGCCGCATCAATAGAAATGTTCGGCGATTGCAGAGCAGCCGCGGACGAAAGTACACCGCTCGATCCCCACAGTCCCTACGGGGTTGCCAAGACAACATCTTACCTGCAAACCAAGAATTATCGTGAGGCCTATGAACTGCATTCCTGCTCTGCGATCTTCTCCAATTTCGAGTCGCCGCTGCGCCCGGTCGGTTTCGTGACGGGAAAGATCGTGTCGACTGCCTGTCAGATCGCCATGGGTGAGAAACTGAATCTGAAATTGGGCAATGTTGAGATTTTCAGGGATTGGGGATGGGCACCCGAGTACATGGAGGCGGCATGGCGCATGATGCAACTCGATGAGCCCCGGGACCTGGTCATTGCGACCGGAAAAAAGAGAAGCCTGCGGGATTTCCTGAGAGTTGCATTCGACAAGGTTAACCTGAACTACGAGGATCACATAACCTGCGATTCACATTTGCTGAGGCCCTATGACATTCAGAGTTCGGTAGGAAGCCCGGAGAACGCCAGGCGTGTCATCCAGTGGTCGGCCCAATATTCCCTCGAGGACCTGATCGGGGAGTGGATCGACGTGGAAATGACGACAAGCCGCTCGCAACATCAATCCTGGAATAAGCTGTATTCCCTGCACAGGAAATAAAGATTGGGCGCTCTACTCAGGGCACCTTTGACAATCGAGGTTCAAGGCGTTTTAATCCGCGCCCGATTCCACTATAGAAATACATGTCTGAATTGGAACTTGAAATCCTGCGGCGACGAACATTCGCTATAATCTCTCACCCCGACGCCGGCAAGACCACGCTGACCGAGCGCCTTCTGGTCTACGGCGGCGCCATACAACTGGCTGGAACGGTGAAGGCGCGCAAGGCAAGCCGTCACGCGGCTTCCGACTGGATGGAACTGGAAAAGCAGCGCGGCATTTCCGTTACCTCTTCGGTAATGCAGTTCGAGTACAAGGATCACGTGGTCAATCTGCTGGATACCCCGGGACACGCTGATTTCTCGGAGGATACTTACCGCACGCTGACGGCCGTCGATTCCGCGCTGATGGTCATCGATGCCGCCAAGGGTGTAGAGGAGAGGACCGTCAAACTCATGGAGGTTTGCCGACTGCGCGCTACTCCGATCATGAGCTTTGTCAATAAGCTGGATCGTGAAGGCAGGGAACCGATCGAGCTGATGGACGATATCGAGTCGGTCCTGCAAATCGACTGTGCCCCAATGACCTGGCCGATAGGCATGGGCTCCAGGTTTCGCGGCCTGTATCGCATCTACGACGATACCGTCCATTTATTCGCAGGTCGCGCAGGTAACCCGGATGATGATATGGCGATCGCGGGGCTCGACAATCCCGACCTGGAAGCCATCCTTGGCCAGGACGTTGATGAGTTGAGGGAAGAGATGGAACTGGTGAAAGGCGCCAGCCACGAGTTCGATGTCGAGGAGTATATCGCCGGCCGTCAAACTCCGGTATTTTTCGGTTCCGCACTTAGCGATCTCGGAGTAACCGATCTGCTCGACAAGTTCGTGGAATTTGCACCTCCGCCCCAGGCATTCGCCGCATCCGAGCGCAGTGTTGAGCCCGCGGAGTCAACGTTTTCGGGGTTCGTATTCAAGATCCAGGCAAACATGGATCCTGCGCACCATGATCGTGTGGCGTTTCTGCGGATCACCTCGGGTAAATTTTCCAAAGGTATGAAGATTCGGCATGTGCGTCTGGGCAGGGACATGGCCGTGCACAACGCGATGACCTTCATGGCGGCGCGTCGCGGACAGGCTGATGAGGCCTATGCCGGTGACATAATCGGGATCCCGAATCACGGCACGATTCGCATCGGCGACACCTTCAGCCAGGGCGAATCACTCAAGTTCAACGGCATACCCAATTTTGCACCCGAGTTGTTTCGCCGCGTAAACCTGCGTGATCCATTGCGGGCGAAAGCCCTGCAGAAGGGGCTCATTCAGCTTAGCGAAGAGGGGGCGACCCAATTGTTCCGGCCGCTGATCAACAATGACCTGATTCTGGGTGCGGTAGGCGTACTTCAGTTCGATGTCGTGGCCCACCGGCTGCGTCATGAATATGGCGTCGACTGCAGTTTCGAATCGATCCCGGTCGCTACGGCACGCTGGGTTACCAGCACGGATCCGGCAAAGGAAAGTGAGTTTCGTCACAAGGCGGAGGCAAACCTGGCGCTGGACGGCTCCGGTTGCCTGACATACATCGCCCCCAACCGGGTGAATCTGCAACTGGCCCAGGAGCGCTGGCCGGATCTCGACTTTCATACAACCAGGGAGATATAGCCTGGCCGGCGACACGTTGAAATCGGAGCCCCTCGCGGAATCAACTGATCGTTTCGAAACACTTGCCGCAAGGGCGATTCGCCTGCGCACCGAGGGCGTGCGCGGGCGCTACGCCCCGAGCCCGACGGGTGCGCAGCACCTGGGCAATATCCGAACGGCGCTTTTGGCCTGGATGCAGGCGAGGCTGCAAGGCGGCGTTTTCATCCTGCGGATGGAGGACCTGGATCTGCCCCGCGTCAAGCCCGGCAGCGCTGCCGGCATACTCGATGACCTGGAATGGATTGGGATCGACTGGGACGCGGGAGGCGGCATCGGCGGTGAATCATCACCTTACGTGCAATCCGAACGCGGCGAACTCTATGCGACGGCCCTGCGGGTGCTGGAACGGAAGGGCCTGGTGTTCGAGTGCACATGCTCACGCAAAGACGTCAGGCTGGCGGCAAGCGCGCCGCACGGTAATTCGCCCGTATATCCCGGCACCTGTCGAGAGGCCCGGCACGCGTCACGCGACCGGCCCCGCTCTTCGCGCTTCCGTATCCCGGATCGGACGATGAGCTTCGTAGACCGCGTTGCGGGAAGGATCAGCCAGGATATGCGTACGGAAGTCGGGGATTTCGTCCTCAAACGCAAAGACGGTCTGTTCGCATATCAACTCGCCGTAGTCGTGGACGACGCGCTAATGGGTATCTCTGACGTGGTGCGGGGTATTGATTTGATCGACTCTACTCCGAGGCAGATACTGCTGTACGAAGCCCTGGATTTGCCGGCCCCCGACTTCTGGCACGTGCCGCTGATGCACAGCGATGAGGGAACGAGAATGTCCAAGCGCTTCGAATCGACCACGATCGAAGCTTACCGTGCAGGCGGCGGCGGAGCCCGTCAGCTCGTGGGCGAACTTGCGGCGTCGATCGGCTTGGTCGAGGCCGGAACACGGCTATCGTCCCGCGATCTCCTGGCCGTGTACGACATCGACGAGTTTCGGCGGCGCTTGATGGAGTTCACTAAATTATCGATGCCACCCCCCCCGCTCCATCACTCCCCCGGAAGGAGAGGGGATTAAGGATTTCTGATTGGTCGATAGCCTCCCCCTCGTGGAGCGAGGGCGACATATATTCTAAACAAGCTGCTCGCTGCGGTAGTACGCGGTCAGGGATCGATACAAATAGTCGACGTCGTCGACCCCGCATGTTTCCCGCACCGAATGCATGCCAAACTGGGCTATGCCCACATCCAGCGCCTGCACGCCGACTTCTCCAGCCGTCAGGGGACCGATGGTGGTACCGCAGGCCAGGTCCGTGCGGCTGACGAAGACCTGCAGGGGAATGTCGTTCTCCTGGCAAAGTTTTCGATAGATCGCGCTGGTCAGGCTGTTGGTGGCGTAGCGCTGGTTATAATTGATCTTGATGACGGGTCCCCTATTCAACAGCGGACCATGATTTTCATCGTGCCGGTCGGCATAGTTCGGGTGTATGCCATGTGAATTGTCCACGGAAATCAGCATGGAACGGGTTATGGTCTGCTGGTAGCGCTCCCGTGAACCACACCACCGCTCCAGAACGGAGCGCAGGAAAGGGCCCTGTGCGCCTATCGCGGACTGACTGCCCACTTCCTCGTGGTCGTTGCAGACCAGCATCGAGGGTTGCCGCCCCTCACCGTCGATCAGGGAGCGCATTCCGATGAAGCAACTGAGCAGGTTGTCGAGTCTCGCGCTGGCCACGAACTCGTTCTTCATCCCGACAAGCCGCGGTGGCTGGGTGTCGTACAAGCATAGATCGAAATCCAGCACCGTTTCGGGTTTTGCCGCGGCTACTCCTCGCCTGATCCGGGTCAAGAGCATATCGCGGAGATCGGGTTTTTCGTCTTCGTCGCAGCGGAATAGTATCGCGGGCAGGTGCGTTTGCGGGTTTACCGTACGGTTCGTGTTGGCGTCCCCGTCCAGGTGTATGGCCAGACTTGGAATGAATGCTACCGCTTCACCGAAATCCACCAGGGTAGTGCCGATTTGTCTCGCACTATCCATATAGGTCACGTTCCCGGCGATGGACAGGTCGCGGTCGAACCAGGGATTCAGCAGGGCGCTGCCGTACACTTCCACGCCAAGCTGAAAGTATCCATTTTTGGACAGTTCGGGCCGTGGTTTCACCTTCAGACATGGACTGTCCGTGTGGGCCCCCACCATACGTATGCCCGCCTCGGCCGGGTCAGGCCCGGAATTCGAAAAGGCAACGATGGAGGAACCACCCCGGGTAACATAGCAGCGCTCGTCAGCCTTCGGTTTCCACGACTCCCGTTCCGACAGTTTCCGGAAACCCGCATCTTCCAGTTCAGACGCCATGTTGGCGACGGCGTGAAACGGGGTCGGCGAAGCCTCCAGGAAATCAAGCAACGAGGCCGCCAGGTTGGGGTTTTTCATCGCAATCGAGTGATATTCGAAGTGATTTAAACGCTTCATTGTAGCAGCACCTGTGTGGCACCTCCCATTGATTAATCCCACCCACGTACCCAAATAACAAGTGCGTATATCGCACCGAGACGGCCGGATCAGGATCAGCGTCGGCTCGTTCCTTGATGCTGATAAACTAGGCCACAGAATGACGAAATCGAAGCTGCCCACACCATCCTCGCGCCAGGAAGTCGACAGATTCCTCGAAAAGGTGAGCAAGACTCCCGTGTCGAAGCCGCAAGGCGACCGCGGTCGTCTTATATTTGCCATGGATGCAACGGCCAGCCGGCAACCGGCCTGGGACCGGGCATGTAAGATCCAGGGAGACATGTTTCTGGAGACAGACAAACTTGGCGGCCTGGAAGTCCAGCTGTGTTTCTATCGCGGATACGGGGAATTCAACTACAGCCCCTGGTATTCGAGCGGGTCTGATTTGCTGCAACGAATGTCTTCAGTTTTTTGCCTTGGCGGATTGACCCAGATTTTCAAGGTCCTGAAGCACACGATCAGGGAAACCAGGGCGAAGAAGGTGCACGCTCTGGTGTTCGTCGGGGATTGCATGGAGGAAAACGTCGAGGCCTTGTGCGATCTCGCGGGTCGGCTGGGCGTTTTGAACGTTCCGGTCTTCCTGTTTCACGAGGGCGGCGACAGGAGCGCTTCAAATGCGTTCTCGCAGATCGCCCGACTGAGCGGAGGGGCCTGCTGTCCTTTCGATGGCGGCAGTGCGTCACAGCTCAAGGAATTGTTGAGCGCGGTTGCGGTATATGCCGCGGGTGGGCGGAAGGCGCTGAAGCACTACAGCAGGGACAAGCGCGGGCCGGTGGCGCTGTTGACCCGGCAACTAAAGTGAGCTGATCGATGGGACGTTTCATCCTGCTGTTTATCGCCGTGGTCCTGGCGGTGATTTTCGTAAACTGGCTGCTAAAGGAAGATCCAAAGAAAGTTGCCCGCTACCTGCGCAGAGGCGGGCTCTGGTTTGCGGTCATCCTGATCATCCTGCTGGCGGCGACCGGGAGGTTGAACTGGGTGTTCGCCGCGATCGCCGCCACGCTGCCTTTCCTGGGTCGGCTTTTGTCTGCTCTTCGTTACGTTCCGCTGTTGGGCCAGCTCTTCACCTACTATCAGAACGCCCAGGCCTCTTCGCAGGGTCGCGGCGGCGCGGCCGCCTCCGGGCGAACTTCGCGAGTGCAGTCGCGTTTTTTGTTGATGACGCTCGACCACGACAGCGGAAACATGGACGGCGAGATCCTGTCGGGGGATCATGAAGGCACAAAACTCTCCGACCTCGACCTCGGCCAGCTCAAGGAGCTGCTCGACCGGTATCGCCAGCTCGATGAAGAATCCAGCGCGCTGCTGGAGGCCTATCTCGACCGCGTTCACGGCGACCAGTGGCGGGAGCCGGGTGCGGAGCGGGGCTCCGGTGCGGTGAGCAGCGGTCCGATGAGTGAACAGGAAGCGAGGGAGGTGCTGGGTGTGCCGGCAGAAGCTTCGGAGGAGGAGATCACAAACGCTCACCGAAGGCTCATGCAGAAGCTCCATCCGGATCGCGGCGGCTCGACCTATCTAGCCGCTAAGATAAACCAGGCCAAAGACACGCTGTTGAATCGCTAGCCCGCTAGCCGGAAACGCGGCTGGAACGGGGCATGGTTAGGCGGTAGATAAGCGGGACGGAAAAGATCGTGAGTATCGTGGAGAAGCTCAAGCCCCATACGATTGAGGTCGCGACCGGCCCCCACAACAACGATTGGCCGCCCAGGCCGACCGCCAAGGAAAACAGGCCTGCGACGGTTGTCAGGGAAGTTATGATTATCGGGACTATCCTTCGACGGGCTGCGTAGACGGTTGCATGTACCAGGGACATGCCCAGCGCCAGGCGGTCGTTGGCCGCCGATATCAGTACGATCGCCGAATTGACCGCTATGCCCGCCAGGGCGACGACGCCGTACAGCGTAAAAAGGCTCAGTGACTTCTGGCTAAGGAGCAGACCGAGGACGACGCCGGTAAATGCCATGGGCACCGTCGTCAGGATCATCAGGGGCTGATAGTAGCTCTTGAACTGCGTGCCAAGTATCAGATAGATCAGTCCGATGCCGAACAAGAACAATATGAATATCGAATCCAGGCTCTCCTGGATGTCATCGAGCTCTCCTGAAAGATCCAGGTCGATGTCGGGATACTTGTCACGAAGCCCGGCCCACTGCGCAAGCACGTAGTCGTTTGCACGGATGGTATCGATCTGCGTTTTGTCGATGTCGGCTTCAACGGTAATGGCACGCCTGAAGTTGTAATGCCGGATATTGGCGGGGCCTCGGACACGGTCAGCCTCCAGCAGGGTCCACATCGGGACCCCCCTGCCGTCTTCTGCGGGCAGCGTGTATCTCAGGAGATCATCCGGCGACTGCAATCCGCCGTGACTGGCGCGCACCCGGACTTCCAGTTCTTCGCCCCGGTCCTGCAAGGCTGCAACAACCTCTCCATCGACCAGTAAACGCACGGTGCGCGCGATGGTCTCCGGTGCGACCCCTGCGCGCCTGGCGGCATCGGTATCCACCCGCAGGATCATTTCACGCTGACCTGGCGGGGAGTCATCGGATATGTCCGAAATGAGGGGGTTTCTCATCATCGCAAGCTTTAGTTCGCCGCTCGCCGCCCGGATTTCCTCCATTCGCTCGCCGCGCACTTTGACCGAGATCGGTTTGGTGACCGGCGGCCCCCCGGCCAGGCGGAGTATCGTTATGCGCAAGGGCCCGGCAACCTTCTGCACATCTTCCCGCAGTGAATCGATGATGTCGTCCACCTCCCGCTGATCCCCGGTTTTCGCATTGAGGGATACCAGTATCTGACCGTAGTGATCACCGTAGAACGGAGTCGTCTCGGTGAACAGCTGACCTGCGTAAGCAACGATTGACCGTGCTTCATTCGGCTTCACGTGTTTACGAACCCGCTCCTCGACTCTGAGAATCGTACGCATGGTCGATTCGATCGGGGTGCCCGTGGGCATGTAGACATTGACATAGAAAATCCGAATCGGATCGCTGGCAAAGAAGTCAAACCTGATTAAGCCGGTGGCGAGCGCGGCGGAAGCCCCGGCGAACAGGGAAAGCAGCAGCGCGAGCGTCAGTACGGGACATCGCATGACCCTGATCAAGGCTTTGGTATAAGTCAGACGCAGCCGGTGCAGAAACCTGACCCGTAAACGCTGTATGCGGGACGGCCGGTCGAAGCTGACCCTGGCGCCGATGACATGGGCGGGCAGCATCCAGAATGCCTCGATCAGGCTGATTAACAGCGCCACGGTCACCACCAGCGGTATGACCAGCATGAACTTTCCCAGAATTCCAGGCAGCAGCATCAGCGGAAGAAATGCCGATATGGTTGTCAGTACAGCCGTTGTGACTGGAGACGAAACCTCCGACAGTGCCTGCAGTGCAGCCTGTAGCGCGTCCACGCCTCGCTGCAAACGATAATAAATGGCCTCGACCACCACCACGGCGTCGTCGACAAGCATACCCAGACTGATGACGACACCCAGCAGTACGGACACGTTGAGAGTTTGGTCCAGACTGCGCAGAACCCAAAAGGCCCCGGCAAGTATGAACGGGATCCCGATGCTGGTGAGCAGCGCTATCCGACTGCCAAGGAACACCCAGGTCACGAATAGAACGAGTATCAGACCCAGCAGAGCGTTGGTTTGCATTACACGGATGGCGTTGCGGGTGGTCTCTGTCTGATCATCAGCCAGAACCAGGCGTACTCCCGAGTTCTTGAGCAGCTGGTTGCGCTCTTCGACGTATTCGCGAACCCGCTCCACGACCTCGAGTATATTGGCACTGCCTTTTTTGGTGATCGCCAGCAGGACGCCCGGCTGGCCCTGATAGCGAACGAGCTGTGTTGCTTCCGCCCGCCCGCGGCGGACCTCCGCCAGATCACCCAAGCGGATTTCACCCTGACTGGTCGGAACGGGTAGCGACGCCAGATATTCGGGATCCCGGCTGGTTCCGATCAGTCGGATCAACCAGTTTTCATCGTTGATCCGAGCACTGCCTGCTGATACGTCCTGGTAGTGACTGCTTACCGTATTGGCAAGTTGGATGGGGCTGAGTCCGACCCGGATCAAACTGACCGGGTCGAACAAGACCTGGAGTTCGGGCTGGGACAGCGCGGTGTCGAGGATGCGGTCCACTCCCTTGAGGCGTTCGATATCTTTCTTGGCGATCTCCGCCTGAATCCTGAGGTGCTCGTCATCGGCCTGCGCGGTGACAACGACCGTGGCGGAGGGGAACGCGTTCGCCGAGGTCACCTCGAAAATGACCGGATCCTCCGTTTCGTTAGGAAGTTCGTCCAGCTTGTTCTGGATTTCACGACGCAGGTCGGCCACCCTCTTGTCGAACACACGCTCGTCGATGTCTTCGAATCGAACCAGGATATTGGACACCGATTCGCGACTGTTGCTGGAAACGAATTTGATGTCGGACACGCTGCGGATCGCTTCTTCCAGTACATCCGTCACCCGCTGTTCGATGTCCGTGGCCGACGCCCCGGGAAAGATCGTGGTTATGTTGATCCAATTGAAGTTGATGGTGGGATCCTGCTGTCTCGGAATAACGATGTAGGAAATCGAACCGACCACTATGACCAGGACGAACAGCAGGTTGGCCAGCACGTGGTTCTGCAGAAATCGGGATAGCCTGGTGTTCATTCAGGGGTAAAAATTCGATTCATCGCAGAGTCAGCATAGGTTCAGTCCAGTCAACACCGTTGATCGACCGGGTCTACTGTTCCAATTCAATCCTGTCGCCGGATTGCAGGTTGTGGCGGCCGCTGGTGACAACGAGTGTTTCCGGAGAAACGTCCATTGCCGCCGGCCGCCCTTCCACGGCATTGGCCAGGTGCAGAAATCTGGCGTTTTGATCTTCCACGACGAATATTCCGAGTTTTCCATCGCGCTGCACGAGCAGGTCCGCAGGCAGGCCGGGGTTCCGTTCCGTCCATGTTACCCGACCGCTTGCGCCTACCGGTGCGGCGAGGGATTTGAAACGCAGCCGCACCTCGTGAGTTCGGGTGGTTCTGTCCACGATGGGACTGACCCTGTCGACCGCGAGTTCGAGTCGAGTGCCGGAAAATTCGAGGAAGACGCGTGGCGCCGCCAGCAACGAGGCGACTTCGACCGGGAGCACCCGGGATGAGACTTCGACGTGGTCCAGGTCCTCGATGTCGAGCAGGGGTGTGCCACTGCGAACGAATTCACCGATACCCACGTGGAGCCTGGTTACCGCGGCTCGAAACGGGCTCTTGATCGAACACCGGCTGCGCTTCGTTATCGCCTGCTCAGTCAGGACCTCCCTGGATTCGACGTTGGCCCGGGCGGCGTCAAGTTCGGTTTGTTGCTGGTCCAGCACGTCCTGCGACACGTGCTTGCGATCGATGAGAGTGGTGGTGCGGTTCAGCCGCTGTTGGGCCAGCTTTAGCTGTGCCCGGGCGGCATTTGCCTCGGCCTGCGCCTGTTTTAACTGCAGTTCATAGTCCCGGCAGTCCAGGCGAACGAGGGTCGAGTCTGCCGGAACCTCATCGGCCGTCTGCGCCCGGATATCGATGACACGCGCCTCAATTTCGGCGCTGATCGTGGTGCTCTGCAGGCTGACGGCCTCGGCAGCCGCGGAGTATACGATGTCGATCTGCAGCTCGCTGAGCATTTTTGCGCTTATCAACTTGGGATCGGCAATCACGTCCTGGCCGAACGCCAGAAATGCAATCGTGATCGCCCCAGCAGCAGAACTAATAATGTTTTTCCGGTTCAAGATACTCCTCGGGCCAGTCATCGGTATCTGGTATCCATCTGTAGGTGTTGAAACTGACCCGGTCGCCGATGAAGACAAGCCCTTCGGCTTCCAGCAAACCGCGCTGCCGCCGATATCTGGCGCTTCCTTTGGGAAATGATATTTTCCCCTGAGCGTTGATCACCCTGTGCCATGGCAGTTCCAGTTCGTCGGGTGCACTGTGAAGCGCATATCCCACCAGCCGCGCGCGCTGCCCCAGTCCGGCAATCCGGGCAATCTGCCCATAGTTTGCCACCTTGCCGCAGGGTATTCGACCAATAACCTCCCAAATGCGCTCATAGGTGGAGGGATCTACTGCTTGAGCACGCATTTATCGTACAGATCCTTGAGACGCCCGTTGGGGTCGTATCTGGTTTTCAGTTCCCGATATGCGTCCTGGTTGTACAGTCGCCAGAATTGATCTCGTGGATAGTACGCATCCGAATACAGCGACTTGATTCCACCGAGCTCCACTACCTTTTCTTCCACTTTTCGATTGTAGAAACCTTCGGGCCGGGTCTGTTGGCCGGAGACCACATCCCAGAATCCGAAATTGATGTAGCGTCGAGCGTGATCCATGGGGTAAAGAGGGTAGTCATTTCGCTTCTGGTAGGCACCTATGGGACAGATCCAGACCGGACGAATTCCGATTTCTTCATCGAAAAATGTGTAGAATTCGCGGGCGCGTTCGATGGGTATGTCGATATCCTGGATTACCGATTCGGTGTGAATCCCGCGCAATCGGTTGATTCGGCGGGTGACTCCCCATTTTGCATTCCAGCGCATTATCTTCGTATAAAAGACGGAATTCAGCCGTTTACGACCAAATAGAGGCCGCAGCAGGCGGTTCTGAGCGCCCACGTTTTTAGAGCACCAGAACCAGTCGGTGTCCCATCTCCAGATATAGTCGTGAGCGGTGAGATAGTCGACCTCTTTCTCCCTGATCGACTTGTAGTAGATATGCTGGCGGGTGTAGTCACTGTTGTACGGAGCATCATCGGTAAATACACCGCGGGTGGCATAGAATTCCCCCGGGGCGAACATCACCCCGTCCAGAAAATCTATATCTTCCTCGAATGATCTGTCCATATAATCGAAGAAAGTTCCGGTTTCCGTATGTCGGACGTGCTCCAGTCTGACAAACGGTTTCACCGGTGTGATTTCCGCCTTCAACTTGAGCACGTAGCCGAGTGTTCCATAGGAGTTGGGCATGCCGAAAAACAGGTCGCGGTGCTCGTTGTTCGGTGTACAGGTTGCAATGTCCCCGTTCCCCGTCAACACATCCATTTCCAGTATGGATTCATGGACCAGTCCGAACTTGAACGAGGACGATTCAATCCCGACTCCGGATATCGCGCCGCCTATGGTAATGGATCTGAGCTGCGGCACCACGCACGGCATGCGGTCGTGCGCGAGAGTAGCATCGACGAGTCCTGCGTAGGGGGACATGCCTTCGACCTCGACGAAGTTTTGCGAGGTGTTAACGTCGAGAACGTTGTCGAACGAGCGTACGTCGAGTGCAATGTGTGCGGTATTGGAGCGATCTCGAAACAGGTTCGATGTGTCTTTGCCGAGGCGGATCTGATTTTTGGCGGCACGATATCGAGCGACGAGCGCGTCACGTTTATCCTCGTAACTCAGCATTTAGCGGTTCCAGATGTTGGGTGAACAATTCTAACCCGCCGCGCGGATCCTGAATATTGCCCGCGCCAGGAACCTGTTCGAGTATTCATGAGCCTAGGCCGTTCGGTTAGATTCGTGCAGGATCAAACTGCAGTATTAATTGATTTTTAGGATTCTAAGGATCTTCAACGCCATGAATTGGCCGGTTTGGTAGTAAAAACTGGCGACGGGTGGGGCATCTGTTCTATAGTAAACAGTACCCACCATCTGTGTTTGGTTCATCGAGGAATTTTCGTGCATCGTTTCAGTAAAACCCTGTTTGCATTGACGGCCCTGCTGGTTGCGGTCTCAGGCGTACATGCCAAGGTCATTCCTACCGATCCCGCTGAACTCATCGCGTCCCAGGACCAGGTCAGGGCGACAGAGTTGATCGTGCAGTTCCTGCGGCGCTACCACTATCGCAACCGCAAGCTGGACGACGCGATTTCAGAGATGATCATGGGAAAATATCTGCAGGCGATGGATCCCAATCGCAGCTACCTCATGGTTTCGGATTTGGAGGAATTCCAGAAGTACAAATACAGACTGGACGACGCGCTCAAGGACCTGAAGATCAATCCGGCATTCGAGATTTTCAAACGGCTGCGGCTTCGACTGGAACAGCGAGTCGCCTTTGCAATCGATCTGCTTGAACAGGATTTCGATTTCAAAATAGCCGAGGAATTTACCCCTGATCGCAGTGAGGCCTCGTGGGCCCGAAACGAAGCCGAGCTCAATGAAATCTGGCGCAAGCGCGTAAAGAACGACGCGTTGAACCTGACCCTGGCAGGCCGGGATCCTGACCAGGTGGTTGATGTGCTGAGCAAGCGATATCAGCGCCTGGCCGATCGTATCGGCCAGTTTACGAGTGATGACGTCTATCAGATGTTTATCAACGCCTATACCGCAACCATAGAGCCGCACACGTCCTATTTTTCGAGGCGTGCATCCGACAATTTCAAGATTCGCATGAGCTTGTCGCTCGAGGGTATTGGAGCGGCACTCCAGACGGAGAACGAATACACCGTTGTACGACGAGTTATACCTGGCGGACCCGCGGATCTGAACGGACAGCTGGATACCGACGACAGGATCACCGGAGTCGGTCAGGGTGATGAGCCCATCGTCGATGTAGTGGGTTGGCGACTGGGCGACGTGGTCGACCTGATACGCGGCCCAAAGGGGACCGTCGTGACGCTGGAGGTGTTACCCAAGAGCAATCCACCGGACGGCAGCTACAAGATCATCACGCTGGAGCGGAACGAGATTAAGCTGGAAGAACAGGCCGCACAGAAAGAGGTCCTGAAAGCGCGCACGGATTATGGTGCGTTTACGATCGCGGTAATCAATATCCCGACTTTTTACACCGACTTCGAAGGCAGGGAGCGGGGCGACAAGGATTTCAGGAGTACAACGCGTGATGTCCGAAAAATCTTGGATGAACTGCGGGAAAACAATATCGATGGAGTCCTCATCGATTTGCGCGGCAACGGCGGCGGGTCGCTGGCCGAAGCCACGGAACTGACCGGTTTGTTCATTCGCTCCGGTCCCGTGGTGCAGGTGCGGGATTCCTCGGGTAGAATCAGAATCAACAACGACCCGGATCCGGGGATCGTTTACGACGGGCCCCTTGCGGTAATGGTGGATCGAAACAGCGCTTCGGCATCGGAGATCTTTGCGGGCGCGATGCAGGACTATAACCGCGCGGTGATCATCGGTGAGCCGACATTCGGAAAGGGAACGGTCCAGCGTCTTGTCGATTTGAGCAGATTCGCCAAGTTCCAGGCGGAAAATCTGGGGCAGCTGAAGTTTACGATCGCGCAATTTTTCCGCATCAACGGTGAGAGCACGCAGCATCGGGGCGTGGTTCCGGATATCGTTTTCCCCACTGCCATCAACGCGCAGGAGCAGGGCGAACGTTCCCTGGAAAACGCGCTGCCCTGGGCGGCAGTTAGACCAGCCAATTACACCACCACGGATGTCAGTGTACAGCTCGTGGACGCAGCGCGACGGAACCACGAATCAAGAATCAGGAACGATCCTGGTTTCGACTATCTCCTAGGAGAGGTGGAGGCCGTCAGGGAGGCCGCTGAGCAGGAGAATGTCAGCCTGCTGGAAACGGAGCGCAGGGAACTGCTGGATATCCGTGTGAAAGGCACACTGGATCGCTTGAATCGGTACCGGGTGTCGCAGGGACTGAAGGAATTGGGTGATCTCGAAGATGAGGAAGAGGAGGACTCCGATGATGCCAACGAGAATTCCCTCGCGGACAATATTCTGCGCGCGGAGGCTTCCCGCATACTCGCGGACATCATTGCGCTCAGCCGCGATGAGCGATTGATTACCCAGCATGAAGTGAATATGAAGTAGACCGGCGCGGTTCCGTACACGTTCGTTACCCAGGATGCGGCGCTGAGAGGGATTTCATGCAATGTGCTCATTGGCCCGGCTGTGTGGCAGTGTTTCAGCTGCCGGTGACGATTGGTAACATCATCGGCGGTGGTTTCTTCATTTGCGCTGTGCGCTGGTTTGTTCGCCTGCGGCGGTCCGCGGCGGCACCCGTGCGCCGCCTGATGACAAAGGGTCCGCCAGCCGTCAGTGCCGATACGGCCCGGTTAAGCGAGGCGATGCGTTCGCCGCTCTTGAGCGTCGATGTCAAGGCCTCTGTTTGTGGTATCTATCGAACGCTTGTGGAGAAGAGAATACGTCACATCGTCATAATGGAGGATGGCGAGTAGGTTGGGTCCATTTCAGTCAAGGACCTGGTGAAGAAAACGATCGTCTGAAATTTCAAAACAAAGAGCATTGTTGAAGTAACGGCGAGCATGACCATATTCAGACCAGACTCCTTCTTGATTCGATGCAGTCCGTTCTTGAAGTACACAAACACGTCTCGCATGGAGTAATGGGCCACAATGAAAATTGTAAAAAGAATATTGCTGATTTGCCTCGGTATGATATTGGTTCTAGCGGCTATCGGGCTGTTTTTACCGCAACAAGTCAAGGTCGAGCGAGCTGCTACCATCGACGCGGCTGCGCACGAAATTTACCCGTTGATCAACGATTTTCGTCAATTCAATACCTGGTCGCCATGGGCCCGGAAGGACGCTGACACCGAGTATCGCTTCGAAGGCCCGGAATCCGGCGTTGGTTCGAAGATGTATTGGAACAGTGAGCACCCCCGGGTTGGTTCGGGCAATCAGGAAATCATTGAAAGCGAAGACAACGCGTTCGTCAAAACAAGGCTGGATTTCGGGGCACAGGGCCAGGCGTATGCCTACTTCAATCTATCACCCGATGCGACGGGAACGTCAGTGGTGTGGGGATTCACAAGCGACTTTGGCATGGATCCAATTGGCCGTTACATGGGATTGTTTTTTGACAGTTGGATCGGAGCCGACTACGAGGCGGGCCTCGCCAACCTCAAGAAACACGTCGAGACGAATAAGTGAACGCGTTGCTGTTTTTCCTTTATTATGTCAAACACGTTGAGATTGCCCCGAGGCCCCGAACTGAAGTTTCGCAAGCCTCGCGTAAAGCGCATCGCGCGCAACGAGTTCCTCATGCGTCCCGATATCGACGATACGTCCCTCGTCCATGACGACGATACGATCCGCCTTGAGCACGGTGGCAAGGCGGTGCGCAATGATAATCGTGGTGCGATACTTCATGAGCTGATCCAGCGCTTCCTGAATGAGCCGCTCGCTTTCGGCGTCCAGCGAGCTCGTCGCCTCGTCGAGTAACAATATTGGCGGATCCTTGAGCATCGCGCGGGCAATCGCAATACGCTGGCGCTGGCCGCCGGAAAGACGCGTGCCGCGTTCACCGAGAAAGGTCTCGTATCCGTCTGGCAGCCGAACGATAAAACCGTCGGCGGCCGCGGCCCGCGCGGCGGCCTTGATTTCGGCATCGCCGGCGGTTGGACGCCCGTAACGAATGTTCTCCTTCGCCGTGGTCCCGAATATTACCGTTTCTTGCGGTACCAGTCCGATCCGGCTGCGAACGGCCCGAGGTTCCGCGAGACTGATGTCGACTCCGTCAATGCGGATCGTGCCCGACTGCGGGTCGTAAAACCGCAACAGCAATTGCACCAGCGTCGTTTTGCCGGCCCCCGACGGGCCCACAACGGCCAGAGTTTCCCCACGCGCGACGTCGAGGGAAAAGCTGTCGACGGCTAACGTGTCCGGCCGCGATGGGTAGCTGAAAGTAACGGACTCGAATTCGATTCGGCCTTCACTCCGTTCGGGTAACGCGGCGGGTCGCGCGGGCGCGACGACGGACGGCTTGGCCTCGAGCAACTCCTCTAGACGTTCCATTGCGCCGGCGGCGCGTTGAATTTCACCCCACATTTCACTGAGCCCGGCCGATGACCCTGCCACAAACATCGCATAAAGCAGAAACTGACCGAGTTGACCACCCGTCATCTCGCCGGCAACGACGGCCTGGGTTCCTATCCATAAGACAAACGTAACGGCACCGAGTGTGAAGACAATCGCGATTACCGTGAGCAGCGCCCTGACGCGGATTCTCCTAACGGCGGTGCGAAACGCCTCGAACACCGATTCGGCGTATCTCTCACTCTGCAGAGTTTCCAACGTGAATGCCTGTATGGTCGACACCGCGCCGAGCGTCTCACCGGCTATACCGCTGGTGTCGGCGACCCGGTCCTGACTGGCGCGAGACAGCGTGCGGACGCGCCGACCGATCAGAATGATCGGTATAATGACGAGGGGCATCAATACAAGAATCATGCCCGTGAGCCTCGGGCTCGTAACCGCCAGCATAACCAATGCCCCCGCCAGCGTGACAGCGGAGCGCAGCGCAATCGACAAGCCGGCGCCGGATATGGATTGAATAAGGGTCGTATCCGTGGTCAATCTGGAAAGCACTTCTCCAGTCTTGGTCGCCTCAAAGAACGACGGGTCGAGTCGCACGACATGGCTATAAACCGCATTGCGCACATCGGCTACGACGCGCTCACCCAGCCACGTCACCAGGTAAAAGCGTAGTGCCGCGAACACCCCGAACACAACGGCCACCGCGAACAACGCGAGAAAGTAGCGATCGATGGTTTCGACGCTGTCGCCAAGAAGTCCCTGATCGATGAGGTGGCGCAGCGCGACCGGCAGACTCAGCTGTGCCGCCGCGGCCAGCAACAGGGCGCAAAGTGCCAGAACCAGCGTTCGCTTGTATGGGGCAATGAACGGCGCGATGGCCCACAGCGGGCTGAGAGAGCTGCCCTTGGGGCGGTCGCTATCTTCTGGCATCGTTGGATTGTACTCGCATGTTGGCCGACATTCGCCTCGCTGTTTGTCATCGTTCAGGATCGGCAAAAAGACAACGGTTCTCCCGAGCGTATCGCCGATCGCCATAGGTCGACCGGGCGTGCGGGCTACTGCGAATGCAATCGCGATGCCCTCATGATTCCTTGCCTGGTCTTCTCCCATCTGCCAACCGGGGGGCAAGCCTCCCGGTTACGAGATCCTGCCGCAGCTGGCTGCATACCAGCAGCAGGAACACGATACACAGCAACGGTTTGAGCCACATGGTGGGCTCGCCGATCAGCCATTTCCCAATGCGATTACTGAACAGGTACAAGAATATGATCGCAAGGTAACTGTATCCATAAGCGCGCCCGGCCGATTGGAAAGACCAGGCTGCAAACACCCCGAGTGCGGGAGCCAGCATGGCATAGGTGTTGTTCTCGGTTCGCGGATTGAACAATAATAGATAACAAACCGAGAGTGTGTATAGATATATCGCAAAGGTATGCGGTGTCGATCGATGCTGGATCCACCAACACGCCCCCAGCGTGAGCAGCGAGAAACATATTCGTATAAGAAGCTGGACCGTTTCCGGTGTCGTTACGCCAAAATCTCGCATCATCCAAAACACCTGGGCGAATGGATTCACGTACCGTTCTCCAACCGTCGACGCCTTTGACAGCATTACGACGCTGGCCTGATATTGTTCCCATACATAGCGCGGGTCGTGCAGCAGGAGAGGTATCAGCATTAACAAGGCAAGCAACGTGATGAAGGGAATCATGGTACGCGGATACAACACGCCTAGCAGCAAGATCAAGACGAGAGAAAGCGGTTTTAACGCGAATGCCAAGACCAGTAAACACGCCGTCAACCACCAATTGTTTTTAGTTGCATCCACCAGAGCGAGCATCATCAATCCGGTTATGATGAGATTCATCTGTCCAAGCTTTGCCGCGCTTGCACCCATAAGAACAGACAAGATGGTAACCGGCAGAAAAACCGACTCCCGGTATCGATGACTGGCTAGACTGGAAAAACCATATGCCCCCACAGCGAATACGCCGATATTAATTGGCCGCCACAGCACGCTGCCTACGGATTCCGGTAACATCGCGAAAGGCGTGAAAAGCGCGGCAGACTGGGGCAGATAGATGAAACCATGGCCGGAGCCTTCGTATAAGGGCGCCGCCTTCAGCCATAGCAGCGCGCCATCCCGGTAGATCAGGAAGACGTTGGAGTAATCGACTGGATCGAAACCTTTTTTTATCGTCACAAAGGCAATAAACAACAACCACAGCATCCAAGCCAACTTGTCAGACGAGATGGATCGCCCCGCATACGCACTCTGCCATATTTTCAATGTTGCCGGGTCCTCTCGCTCGAGTGATCAGTCTTAATCAGCCAGACCCAATTCCGGTTGGGCACGAATTAAAGCCATGTCGAAATGCGGGTTAGGATCATATCGTGAACTCTTATGTTTTGTGAACGCCGAAGATCTTGGGCATGCAACGGGCGTCTTGGTGCGACGCGGCAACTGCGGCCGGAGAGGATCCGATTCGAGACCTTTTGGTCATGACAGGCCGAATCAACGATATATCGTAATGGACGACACGCTTTTTTGAAATTTCTGGTCAGAAGGCGTATGGTATTTAATGCAAAGGAAAAACGCTGATTTTTTGAGTGGGCAGTATAACTAGTACCTGTTCATAAAAAGCTTGAGTTATTGCGAGAAGCGCGCCGAAGCTGCGAGCGAAGCGTGGCAGGACGTGGCAATCCAGCGCCGTATTTTAACATTTAGTTTCACTGGATTGCTTCGCTACGCTCGCAATGACAGTTATTCTGGACAGAAACTAACCAGGCAGGCATGGTTGGCAACGACCTAATCAAAATGATGCAAAATACTCAGCTTATTGGTTCTCTTGTGATCTTGGTAACCATTGCGGCGGGTGGCTGGCCCTCTCAGATGAACGCTGCCGGCTCGGATCCAGCGAAGAATGATGCGACCAGGCTAGAGTCGGGAACGGGGCCGCTTGATGGCATGAAATTTATTGGTGCCCTCGGACCTGACGGCAAACCAAAGGACGTTGAGGATTCTTTTGTGTTCGAAAATGGCACATTCGTTTCCAAGGAATGCGAACTTCGATGTGAGTATCCCGCGCGCCCCTATTTCGTCCGCCAGAACGGCACGAAAACCGAATTTATCAGCGAGACGAAATGTCCCTACAAGGACGCAAAGATCGTTTGGCGAGGCACGGTGGAAGGCGATACGATCAAAGGCAAGTCTACATGGGTCGTCAAACGCTGGTATTGGACCGTCGAGAACACGTTTGAGTTCGAGGGTAAGCTAGCCGAATCATCATCCCGGACCGCAGGTTCCGATTAACACGTACCCGGGCTAGGTGTAGTGCGAATCGAATTGGTTGGCGGTTGGTCTGTTCAATGCGAGCTGTATACTCGATAGAAACCTCGCGGTAAGTGATTTCTTTGTTGAGTAGGTGACTTCATACAATCTCATCTTCTTGCTGGCGGCGAGTAAGTAGTCGTCGCTGGTGGATATCTCGTCCACCAGTCCCAGTTCCAGTGCCCGGGTCCCGTACCAGTGCTCTCCCGTCGCGATTTCAGTCATGTCCAGACCGGGTCTGTTTCGCGAGACAAACTCCTTGAACAGCGTATGGGTATCCTCGATCTGTTGCCGAAGCTTCTCCCGTTCTTTCTCCGTATTTTTACCAAACATGGTCAAGGTGCGTTTGTATTCTCCGGCGGTTTCCTGCTCGAACTTTATCCCTTGCCGAGTCAAAAGTTCGTGGAAATTCGGAATCTGAGCGAGTACGCCTATGGACCCAATCACCGCAAACGGAGCGGCGATGATTTTTTGCGCCACGCACGCCATCATATACCCGCCGCTTGCGGCCACTTTGTCAACCGCCACGCTGAGCGGTATGCCTGCTTCCCTCAATCTTTGAAGCTGAGACGCCCCCAGACCGTGTTCATGGACGATTCCTCCGGTATTTTCCAGTTTTACCAGCACCTCGTCCCGCTCGTTGGCCAGGGTGAGAATCGCGGTTATCTCTTCCCTTAGCGAGGCCACGCTGGTGGCCTTGATGTCTCCGTGAAAGTTGACGATGAACATCCTGTTCCCTGCATCCTCTTCCGGCGGTTTCTTGCGCGCTTTCTTTTCCGATTTTCTTTTCTTGGCCAGACGCTTCTGTTCTTTTTTTGGCAGAATCTGGCTTTGCATGGCCGCAGCGATGGCGTCGTATTTGTCGTTGAGGCTGACTACTTGCAGCTTCTCGGGCGTTTTCGCCTTCCTCGACAACACTACGCTGCTAGCCATTACGACCAGGACCGCAATCAAGACGGTCAGGGTTTTTGCCAGGAACAGCCCGTATTCTGCGAAAAATTCTGTCATCTCAATATATCGTTGATTGGAATCCGTTAAAGGAACAAGTCCACGTCGAGAAACCGGGACCCAGCGCGCCTATTGCAAGGGATCCGGTTCAATCGTGGGCCCGTCCACCGTCGTGCAGCATGAAAGCCGGTCAGTTTATGGGACACCCGGAAAGGTGTCTACGGTTACCTGCGGTTCTGCTGAAGGTAATTATGCATCCCGACCGATTACCCGCTCAAAACAGCGTACGAAATCAGCACTCAAAGATCGAGATGCCGCAGTACGTCATGAAGATCCCTCGCCTCGATGTCGGCTTTTTGCGAATATCCCCAGGTGTCTCCGCGCCGATTGAGCCATACGGTTCGCAGCCCGGCATCCGCAGCACCCAATACGTCGTGCTCGGGGCTGTCGCCGATGTGCAGGACTTCCCGCGGTTCGCATCGAAGGGCACTGCAGGCGGCATGAAAAATGTCCCGGTGGGGTTTGGCGACACCGTGATCCCTGGCGCAGATAGTGGTCGTGAAGTGGTGCCCGATCCCGATAAGGTTAAGATCCGCGTTGCCGTTAGTGAGGCTGGCGAGCGGGTAGTTTTCCGACAGCTTCGTCAGCGCCGGTAGTGCGTCCGGAAAGAACTCGACTTTATTGCGCAGTGCCATGAACTGTTCGAACACCTGATCTACCCGGGTTTCTTCATAGCCTGCGGCTGACAGAATCCTCTGGAAGGACAGCCATCTCAGACGGCTCAGGTCGTGTGCGTACTGCGGATACTCCGCTACGATTTCCGTGCGCACCTGCTGTATATCGGAGCCGCTGAACCGCTCGGTGACACGCGGGCAATTCGTCGACAACCACTGGTATACGATCCGCTCGGCCTGTTCGATGACCGGGCCGATCTCCCACAGGGTATCGTCGAGATCGAATGTAATGGCTCTTATGGACATCATCGCGTGCGGCCCGGCGTTTTCCGCCCGGGCAACGGGAGTTCATTTCGAAGCTATCTCTTCGAGCTTCCTGGCCTTGATGATGTTTCCATCCAGTCCGGCCTCCCGGGCACTGCCGCCATAGGATACCGTCAATAGCTGGCTGTAGTAAGTGACGGGCATGCTGAACTTCGTGCCGAATTTCCTGTTGATGTGCTCCTGGTAGATCTCGACGTTCAGCTGGCACACCGGGCAGGGCGTAACGATCATGTCAGCGCCCTGATCATACGCGGATTCCACGATGTCCTTGATCTGTTCCTGACTTTTTTCGGGTTCGGAAAAAGCCAGGGCACCGCCGCAGCAGGTGACCTTCTTTTCATAGTCGGTGACGGCCTCGCCGCCAACGGTCTCCACCATCTTGTCCAGATACATGGGATTTTCGTAGGATTCTCCGTCAATGCCGAAGGGCCGGTTGGTCTGGCATCCCACGTAACCCGCGAACTTGATGTTGTCCAGCGGCCGGGTCACCGGTGCCTCGAGCTCCTCGTATCCCACATCCTCTATCAGCGCTTCCACCATGTGGCGTATGGGCGTTTCGTTCTTCAGATCAACGTTCAGGCCGGCCTCCTCGAGGACATCTTTCGTGTCCGCCAGCAGCTGTTCCGATGCGCTCAGCCTGTCGGAGGTTTCCTTGGTGCCGAGCCAACATGCGGCGCAGCTCGCCACGATATCCTGTCCCCGGTTGTGTTTCTCAGATAGGGCAATGTTGCGGGCGTTCATCACATGGCGTGGCAGTTCACCGCCTTCCGCGTAACCGATGGATGCCCCGCAACAATTCCAGTCGGGTATTTCGTTTAGTTCGATATCGAGTTTCTTGCACATCGAACCAACCGAGACCATGTAGTTAGACGCCGACGCCTTGCGCTCTGAACTGCAGCCTGGATAAAACGAATACTTGTACTTGCTCATGTCGTCTCCTAACCCGGGTAGCCTTTCCTGCGGCCTTCGATTTCACGGGCTTTTTTCAGCATGGATTGAAGCTGCTTCGGGTTTTCTATACCCTTGTAACTGATCAGCGCGAGAGGGTTCAGGCGTTTGGTGCGGAACATGCCAAGCCCGGTGTTTGCCATTTCCACGGCCCGTTTGACGCCAGCGGAATAGCCGTCCATGAAGTACAGCTTTATCGACAGCGACGTTTCGTTCACCCGCCCGTTCTTGCTGATGTTGTCCCAGAAAATCTTTGCAAAACGCCGGGTGGGATTCACTTTTGGCGCCAGGCCAAGACGGTGCGCATAGTTGGCCAGCCCGTGCATGATGTGGGTTATTGGTATTTCCCGGGGGCACCGGACCACGCAGTTGTAGCATGACGTGCACATCCACATGGACTCCGTTCCCAGCACGGCGTCACGTTTGCCCGCGCGTATCATCATGAACAGTTCCTGCGGGGGGTGCTCCCAGTGCGGTCCGAAGGGGCACGACCCGGAGCACACGCCGCACTGCATGCACATCTTGACCCACTCTCCCTGTTCGACGTTGTCCTCGACTTCCCGCAGGAAGCTGTTGCGATATTTATCGATCATGGCGGTGTTGTTGTCATTCATCGTGTGTACCGGTCGGTGGCGAAGTCAAAAGCCCTTGAACGGGTTCATGCCAATTTCGTTGATCTTTCGGCTGTAATCGTTGATCAGTTCCACCACCCGATCGACGTCTGTAATTTCGATCTCATAAGTTTCAACACGCTCGGTTTCGAGCTGTAGCTGCTGAAGCGAGTCGTTGATTTTCCCCATCCGATCGTGGGCCATGTCGGATCCTTTTACGAAATGACATTGATAGTCGTCACCCTTTTTACATCCCATCAACATTACGCCATCGTACCCGGCATTCAAGGCGTCCGTCACCCATACCGCGTTCACCGATCCCAGGCAGCGAATGGGAACTACCCGGACGAACTGATTGTATTCCCGGCGTTGATGCGCCGCCATGTCGAGCGCGGGGTAGGCATCGTTCTCGCAGGCGAGTATCAGGATTCTGGGCTTTTCGTCGAACTCGTCCGGCATATCGACGGCTTTTAACTGCTGGCCCACGGTATCTATCGAATAGTTGTCGAACGATATGACCCTCACCGGGCACGCTCCCATACAGGTTCCGCAGCGCCGGCAGCGCGCCTCGTTGAAGAGCGGGTAGCGCTGCTCATCTTCGTCGATGGCACCGAACGGGCATTCGACGGTGCACCTCTTGCACTGCGTGCACCCCTCCTTGCGGTAGCGGGGAAAGCTCAGGTCCCCCGATCTTGGATGTGCTCCACGGCCCAACGCCGCGTTTTCGACCGCTTGGATGGCCTTTAGCGCGGCACCCGTGGCGTCGTCGATCGCCTGGGCGATGTCCATCGGCCGCCGCACGGGGCCACATGCGTAGATGCCGGTGCGCCTGGTCTCGTAAGGGAAGCATATAAAATGTGAATCGCTGAAGCCGTTGCGCAAGTGGGGCAGGTCCGGACCCTGCCGATACGTGAGATTAAGAATTGAATCGACGGGGACCTCGGCGGTCTGATCGGCGTCTGGCGTTTTTGCATTTCTATCCGATTCTTCTGCAGCGTCCTCGAGTTCGATGCTGACCCCTGAGTTCGGAACCTGACCGGTAGCCAGGACGACAAGGTCGACATTGACCGCGGTTTGCTCGTCGAGGATGAGGTCTGTAAACGATACATTGAGTTGGTCCGATTCCGGCGAAACGGCGTCGACGCTACCCTTTGTAAAGGTCACACCCTTGCGCTGGGCGGAGCGATAAAAATCTTCGCCGTTTCCCGGCGTACGGAGATCGGTATAGATGATATTGGTATCGATCCCGGGATCGCAGTCTTTGAAGTACATAGCCTGCTTGATGCTCGCGTTGCAGCAGAATCCGGAGCAGTAGGGCAGGTGCCCCTCTTTCTCGGAGCGTTGTCCGGCGCATTGGATGAACACCACGGAAGCCACTTCCTTGCCGTCCGAAGGGCGCTTGATCCTGCCGCCGCCGGCGCTCCTGGCAAGCTCCTCCAGTTCATGCTGATCCACGACATCCGCCGAAGCCGGGTAAGAGTACTCCGACAGGATGCCGGCATCGAACCGGGTGAATCCGCTTGCCTGCACGATTGCACCCACGTTCTCGGTCCGGGTGCCGCCGGATTCCCGACTGATGTCGACGCTGAATCGGCCGGGCGCCCCGCTCGTTCTCGAGATCGCGGAGTTCAGAAAAGTTTCTATATTCGGCTCACGCTCGACCAGAGCGATCAATTCGCCGGCGCCCGTGTCCTCGGGATCGGAGAACGGCTCCCTGGTCGGAGTCCTTTTCCACAAACTCGCGGCCGTTCCACCCAGCCTGCCCCGCTTCTCTACCAGAAGGATCCGGTATCCTGCACGCGCCGCCTCCACGGCCGCGGTCATACCCGACATACCGCCGCCGACAACCAGGATCTTTTTGTTCGAATCTTCGGACCTGTCTACTTCGGGCTGCTGCATGTACTGGATCTCGGCGCCGGCCATGCGCAAATAATCGTCCGCCATGTCCTGGGTCGTCTCCCGCATGTCTTCGCTATCCGGTCGAACCCATATGACGCCCTCTCGCAGGTTGGCCCGGGTAAACGCTATATCGTCGAAGGCGAAGGCGCCGGTTTTAGCGCGGCGTGAACACGCCGCGATGACCACGTGGGTGACCTGCTCGTCATCGATATCCTTGCGGATCTGGGATACGCCTTCACTGTTGCAAAGAAAGTCGTGCGTTCGAACGATGTCACTCTTGTTTTCAATTCTGGCAATTTCTTCGAGCTGGTTCAGGTCCAGACGATCGCCCAGTCCGCAGCCGCCGCATATATAAGTGGCTATTTTTCTGTCCGTCATGATCCGGCCTCCGTCGCCGCGACCCCATTGACGACCTGGATGGCCCTCAGCGCTGCCGCGGTAGCGGACTGTACCGCCCGGTTGACGTCGAGGGCGTTCGCGGCACATCCGGCACCGAAGATCGCACCGTTGTTTGCATCGGCCTGGATGAATCCGCTCTTGTCCCCGGCAATCCCGCTGCCGACAGCGCCCGCGCGGACGCTGGGTTCCATACCGATTGCGAGTACGGCGAGATCGTGCTGATTGTCGTAGCGCTGATATCCTTCGGTATTTACACCATGAAGAACGACGTCGCCGGAAATCCGGTCCTCGGTAATGTTCGCGACTTTGGACTTTATGAACCGCACTTTTTCGTCGGCCTGGACGCGTTTCTGGAAATCTTCCAGTCTGTCGATGGTTCGAATATCGATGTAGTAGATGGTGGTCGTTGCGTCGGAGTCGATACTGTACTTCTCGGATATATAGGTAGACTGTTTGAGCGACGCCATGCAGCAGATGCGGGAGCAGTGGCTGAGATGATTCTGGTCTCTCGAGCCCGCACATTGTATGAACGCGATGCTGCGGGCCTCCCGGTTGTCGGAAGGGCGCAGGATTCTGCCGCCGGTAGGCCCCGAGGGATCCATCATGCGCTCCAGCTCGAGACTGGTAATCACGTTGTCGTAGCGGTCGTATCCATAAGGCTGGATCTTGGCCGCATCGTACGGATTCCACCCCGTGGCCCAGATGATCGCACCGGCTTTTATTTCGACGGTTGCCTCCTCCATGTCGAGTTCTATGGCCCCGTATTGACATGCCTCTTTGGCTTTTTGCGCGTCGTCGGTCCCGATGATGGACGGATCCAGCACGTAGCGCTGCGGATATGACATGCTGTATGGAATGTAGGCGGCTTTGACAGCGTTCAGATTCAAATTGTGCGGATTCTTTATTTCCGCTTCCACCGCGTCTGCACACGCCCCGCAGGCGGTGCAATTTTCGTTGACATATCGCGGTCGGATCCTGATCGATACATCATAATTCCCGGCCTCGCCTGTCACCGATTCGATCTCCGCCATGGTATACAAGCGCAGCCGTCTGCTGGCGTCCATACGCCGCTGATTGATTTCCTGTCCGCATAACGGGCGGCACATTTTCGGGAAATATTTGTACAGCTGAGCGACGCGTCCGCCGACGGACGGGCTTTTCTCCACGAGGACGACGTCCTTGCCACACTCCGCCGCTTCGAGGGCAGCCGTGACGCCGCTGATGCCTGCGCCGACAACCAGTATGGTTTCGTTGGTTGGAACCGCATCGGTCATAGTGGAATCCTCGTGAATACAGTCTGTTCGAACTTTGGTTGGCAGGCGGCCAATTCGGGGAGAACGGTCATACTATAGTCAATTCTCCGATTGTTGAATACAAATTACGAATATCAACATAGATCATAGTAATAGTCATGATCCGAATGCACCTGCCGTATAGTCCGCATGGCTCGTTGAAAAAT
This sequence comes from Gammaproteobacteria bacterium, assembly GCA_024639325.1. Classification (GTDB taxonomy): domain Bacteria; phylum Pseudomonadota; class Gammaproteobacteria; order Arenicellales; family JAANXG01; genus JAHEKE01. Next base: position 19,439 of record JAHEIO010000003.1, on the reverse strand, counting down.
GATCCCACCTCAGCGACCGGAGCTCTCGATGTGGAAAAGTATCTTGTAGAGCAAGAGCGCGATAAGCGACCGCAGGCGGGCCCCTACCAGGAGTGAGGTGGCTTTGAATACCAGGAATGGAATTAAAGAAACCGCAACTATCCAAAAGATTGGTGCATGTTGCGCGAACTCGATGATCCCCAGCGGGATGTCCGTTTTGTAGAAGCGACTGTTGAAAAGTACGTCCGCCTTGCACCGGGGATGCGCAAGTCGTTCGAAGCATGCGAGGTGAGGAAAGATTGTTGAAGCGGCAGAAGCAGCGCAGCGATATTGATGCGGTAGTGGCGGCTTATGCCGACAACCATTTTTTAACAAGTGACCGATTTCAAAAGTGTAATTCGCTAAGATTCCAGAACGTTAATTTTTGTCATTAAAACTTGACTTTTTTACTTGTGTGCATATATTTGGCTTTGATTTTGAGGTTAAAGTAACAAATATGTTTACAAACCTTTCTATTAAGGTTTCGAATCGTTAAAAACGAAACCTGAATTGGCGAGTGTACAAAAAACAAAATTACATAGCGGCAAGCCCCGGGCTTGGTCGCAACACTTATGATTCTGCATCTCACTCCACCACAGATTTTCCTTCCATGTTTCCAATTAACCGCTTGTTTAGTTTCTTATTCAGCGTTTTTGGCGAGGATGCATGGAGGGAAATTTCGTTGTACAACGTTCAAGTAAACCATTAATCCCTAAACTCTTTTAGAGGAGACGCGTCATGGCAGTAGCCAAAAAGAAAGCGACCAAGAAAAAGGCGACCAAGAAAAAGGTTGTCAGGAAAGCGCCGGCAAGGAAAGCGACCAGGAAAAAAGCGACCAAGAAAAAGGTCGTCAGGAAAGCGCCGGTAAGGAAGGCAACCAGGAAAAAGGCGACCAAGAAAAAGGTCGTGAGAAAGGCGCCGGCAAGGAAGGCAACCAAGAAAAAGGCGACCAGAAAAAAGGTCGTGAGAAAGGCGCCGGCAAGGAAAGCGACCAAGAAAAAAGCGACCAGGAAAAAAGCGACCAAGAAAAAGGTCGTGAGAAAGGCGCCGGCAAGGAAAGCGACCAAGAAAAAAGCGACCAAGAAAAAGGTCGTGAGAAAGGCGCCGGCAAGGAAAGCAACCAGGAAAAAGGCTCCTGCCAGGAAGTCGACCGCGAGAAAGGCTACAAAAAAAAAGTAGTTAGGAAGTCTGCTAAAAGGAAACCGGCCGGGATGAGAATCGCCCTGCCGTTCTAGTGCATTTCATTGATAAAGGCCGCTTACCGTTTGGTTAGCGGCCTTTTTTTTCCCGCTTTGCGCCGAATCCTCCCCCTCCCGGAGTTCGAATTTCGAAAATGTCGTTCGCGGACATTTCCGTTTGGTCGCACCCGCCCAGGCCCCGGACCTCGCCGTTTGATCTTTTGACAAGATTTTTTCCCGCGCGTCCGTCCGCACCACCGCACAATCCGAACGGCCGGGTAGACCGCCTGTTGGAGAGTATCGATGCGGTCATCGGTTCCAGGAATCGAATCTGCCTGACCACACCATCACCGCCGGTGTGCTTGCCGCCGCCGCCGCTGTTTTTTCGAATGCAGAACTGATCCAGCCGGACGGGGAAACGCCACTCGAGGACTTCCGGATCGGTCAGCCTCGAGTTGGTCATGTGTGTATGCACGGCATCGGTACCGGAAAAATGCTCGCCGGCGCCTTCACCGCCACATATCGTTTCATAGTACTGGTACTCATCATTGCCGAACGTGAAGTTGTTCATCGTGCCCTGTGAAGCCGCTCTAATTCCCAGAGCGCCATACAATGCGTCGACGACTATCTGCGATGTCTCGACGTTTCCCGCGACCACGGCCGCCGGATATTCTGGATTGAGCATGGAGCGTTCTGGCATGATGATGTCCAGCGGTTTGAGGCAGCCGGAGTTGAGGGGTATTTCGTCTGCGACCAGAGTGCGGAAGACGTAAAGCACCGCGGCCCTGCACACGGCGGATGGCGCATTGAAATTGCTTTGCCGTTGCGCCGATGTCCCGCTGAAATCGATGCGGGCGCTGCGGTTGGCGTGGTCGATACTTATCGCTACATGGATCGTGCTGCCGTCGTCAAGCGGGCAGCTGAACTCTCCATCGCTCAGAACATCGATGACTTTGCGGACACTTTCCTCCGCGTTGGCCTGGACGTGGGCCATGTAGTTGCGGACCGTTCCGAGCCCGTACGTGGAAATCATTCGATGAAGCTCCTCCGCACCCTTGGCATTCGCCGCGATCTGGGCCTTGAGATCGGCAATGTTGTGCTTCGGATTTCGTGCCGGAAAGGGTTCACGGGTCAGCAGCTCATTTAGCTCCCGCTCGCGAAATATGCCTTCCCGTACTCCGAGGAAATTGTCGATAAGAATCCCTTCTTCCTCGACGTTGGTGCTATTCGGCGGCATCGAGCCGGGTGAAATTCCACCAATGTCGGCATGATGCCCCCGCGAAGCAACGAAAAACAGGAGATTGGATTGTCCCTTGTCGAACACCGGGCTGATGACCGTGACGTCCGGCAGGTGCGTGCCCCCGCGGTAGGGCGCGTTGTGTATATAGCTGTCCCCCGGCATGATATCGCCGCCTCGCTGTTCTACTACATTTGTCACCGTATCACCCATGGATCCGAGGTGCACCGGCATGTGCGGCGCATTGGACACGAGCTGACCCGCGTCGTCGAACACGGCACATGAAAAATCGAGCCTTTCCTTCATGTTTACCGAATAGCTCGTGTTTTGCAGCGTGTGCCCCATCTGTTCTGCAACGGACATGAACAGCTTGTTGAAAATCTCCAGCATGACCGGGTCCGGCTTGCCATCGTCGCGCTGTACCTGTTGACTTTTACCTTCGAAGCGCAACAACAGCTGGCCGGAACCGGTCTGGCTTGCCGACCACCCTGGTTCAACCACGATGGTACTGTTGGGTTCGATTATCAGTGCAGGGCCGCCGATGGCATTGTCCGGCAGCGCATCGCGCTGGCGGACGGTGCACCGTTGTACATCTCGACCAAAATAAGCGTGGGTAACGGTCGCTCCCCGGGACACGCCCCGCTGACGCGTCTGCGACGTTTCGGGTGGCTGCATCGGCACGATCAGTTCGACGGCGACTGATTCGATGATCGCGTCTCTGGCGCAATCGATGAATCCGAACCGCTTCATATGCAGGTCTTCGAAGCTTCGGCGGAGAGTGGCGGCATCCCGAACGTAAGCCGTTTCCAGCGCCGTGTCGGTGCCGGAATATCGAATCATGGCCTTGTAAACGACGTTGCTCGAATCGAGGCCGACGCCCTGGTGGCGCAGCACTTTCGCGCCTTTTTCACAGAGGTCCTCGAAGGCGCCGTCCAGCTGTTCGGGGGCGCCGTCGCTGAGTGGCAACTCAACGGTGGTTCCCTGGATTACACGGATGTCCGCCAGTCCAATACCGTACGCCGACAGCAGGCTGGCATGGGGATGGATCAGTATGCGCTTTATTCCCAGAGCCTCGGATACCAGGCACGCGTGCTGTGCCCCCGCGCCGCCAAAACAGCACAGGGCGTATCGCGAAACGTCGTGGCCCCGCTCCACGGAGATCCGCTTGATCGCGGCGGCCATATTTTCCACGGCCACCTCGATGAATCCCTGGGCAACTTCATAAGGGTTGAAATTTCTTCCCGTTTTTCGGTTAATGCTCTTGGCCAAAGCATCGAATTTCCACCGTACGACCTCGCTATCGATTGGCAGATCGCCGTTGACGCCGAATACCCTCGGAAAATTTTCCGGCGACAATTTGCCCAGCATCACGTTGCAGTCGGTAACCGTGAGTGGTCCTCCGCGTCGATAGCATGCCGGGCCCGGATTGGCGCCCGCCGATTCGGGCCCGACCCTGAATCGGGTACCGTCGAATCGGACAATAGATCCACCGCCGGCCGCCACGGTGTGGATGTGCAGCATCGGGGCCCTGATTCGCACTCCCGCGACCTCGCTTTCCAGCGTCCTTTCGAATTCACCGTTGTAGTGGCAAACGTCGGTGGAGGTGCCACCCATGTCGAATCCGATGATTCGTTCGTCGCCGTCTACCGTTGCGGTGGCAACCGCACCAACGACGCCTCCCGCCGGCCCCGACAAAATACAGTCCTTCCCCCGGAATGTAGCGGCATTGGTCAGGCCGCCGCTCGATTGCATGAAGAACAGGCGGCATCCGTGCAATTCGCTATCGATGCTATCGACATACCTCCTGAGTATGGGTGAGAGGTAGGCATCGACCACCGTGGTGTCTCCCCGGCTTACCAGCTTCATCAGCGCGCTCACTTCGTGGGACGCGGAAACCTGATCGAATCCCAAAGCGGCGGCGATTCGCGCCAGAATTTTCTCGTGCTCAGGGTATCGATAGGCGTGCATGAGGACGATCGCGAGCGATTCGAAGCCGCGGTCACGAATCTCGGTAAGTATTTTTCGGCACTCGGATGTGTTCAGAGGTGTGACGATATTACCCCGGGCATCGATGCGCTCGTCGACCTCCACCACATCGGAATACAGCATTTCCGGCAGCTCGATGTGCATAGCGAATATATCGGGGCGGTGCTGATACGCTATTCGAAGTGCGTCTTTGAACCCTCTGGTGGTGATCAGCACCGTCGGTTCGCCTTTGTGCTCCAGTAGTGCGTTGGTGCCAACGGTTGTGCCCATCTTGATCGAATCAACGGCTTCGACGGGAATAGCGGCGCCGGCCGCCAGGCCAAGGACATCCCGGATGCCCTGAAGGGGGGCGTCATCGTAGCGTTCCGGGTTCTCCGACAGCAATTTGTGTGTCATGACCCTTCCCCTCGGGTCGATTGCAACGACATCGGTGAACGTGCCGCCTCGATCGATCCAGAACTGCCACTTGCCGCGGGCGCCGCGTGTCGAATGTTCCGTCGTATTACGGTCTGGTATTGTCAGATCTTCACCCCTTTTTGTGTACTGATCGGAAACGCATCGTTATAGTATCGGGTTATTGATATGTTGAGTACGGACGCTAAATTTTCTAGCATGTACCAGTTTCTCGTTAGCAGACCTTTTCCGAAAAATGACGGACAGCCAGACAGCCACCGATCTCTACCAGATTTCTGGTTATACCATCGAGCGCGAGGTGGGGCGAGGCGGCATAGCCATGGTGTATCTGGCCGTGCAGGAATCGCTGCAAAGAGAGGTGGCGCTGAAGATCATGGCGCCTGCCCTGACCAGCGATCCCAACTTCACCAGGCGGTTTCTCCACGAAGGGCTGACGGTTGCGCAGCTGAACCACCCGGGTATCGTGACTATCTACGATATTTCGGTTGTCGGCTACCAGCATTATATCGCGATGGAGTTTCTCAAAGGAGGCAGCCTGAAGCATCGGATCCAGAGTGGCCTGCTCGTGGATCAGGCTCTCAATATACTCCATCAGGTTGCCGCGGCGCTGGAATATGCCCATGACAATGGCGTGGTTCATCGAGATGTAAAGCCGGAAAACATAATGTTTCGGGATCCTTCCGGAAACGAAGCCGTGTTGACCGACTTTGGAATCGCCAAAACTGGCTCGCAGCAGTCGAACATTACCAGAGCCGGGCTGGTCGTCGGCACACCGAGATACATGAGTCCGGAGCAGGCTGAAGGGCGGGGTGCCACCACGCGCTCGGATATATATGCACTCGGGGTCATACTTCATGAAATGCTCACCGGCAGACCTCCTTACAAGGGAACCGAAAGCATGGCGGTCCTGTACTCGCACCTGAATGATCCTGTGCCTGAACTGCCGGCACGCTATGGTGTTCTGCAGCCGCTGTTGGAGGACATGATGGCCAAGGATCCGGAACAACGCATGCCGGATTGTGGCACGCTGCTGGGTCGAATCGAGGAACAGATCTCAGGTCCCGACACCACCTCCAGCGCCCAGATTGGCGGCCAGCCGGCGCATCGTTCGGTGCGAGAACAGAAACCGAGCGTAAAGCGCGTTGGAACGGTGACCTCAATCCTGGCCTGGCTAGGCGTCGCCCTGGCGGTCGTCATCGTTGCCGGAATCCTGACCTGGGAGCTCAAGGGTACGGAGGAGAGCGAGAAAGGTGAATATGCACTGCCTGACGGGGAGCCGCCAATAATCATTACTCCGAAGAAGATCGATCTGACTATAGACGACCCGCAGTCGCAGACGATGGAACTGCAAGCAGATGCCGGGCCGGAAGGTGCTATCGATACCAACTCGCTGTTGCATTTGGCCGAGCAGCAGTTAAAACAGGACCGCTTGAGTACGCCTCCGGATGACAACGCACTCGATACCTACCACGTCATCCTGAAAATGCAGCCGGACAACCCTGATGCGGAGCAGGGACTGAAACAGATCGCCGCGCGTTACGAAGAGCTCGCGAGGAAGAAACTGGACGAAGGAAAATATATCGAAGCCGACGAATTCGTGCACAGCGGACTCGCCGCGTGGCCGCAGCATGTTGGACTCAACGACATCCAGAAAGAGCTGGCCGGACAGGTTCCCGATCGCTCAGCAGGGGGCGAAATCAAGTATTCCGCAAACGTGCAGTCCTTGATACATGGCGCGAAAGCCGGAAACCCCACGGTTCAGTTCCAGCTGGCACTTGCTTTTGCCAACGGCAACGGTGTGGCAAGTGATGAGAACGAGGCTATGAAATGGTTCCGGGAAGCGGCAAAGGGCGGGCATGCGAAAGCGAAATACAACCTCGGTCTCGGCAGTCTATTTAGCCCAAGCCCGGATCCGGCGAATGCGGGCAGGTGGATGAAATCCGCCGCCGCCGGGGAGTATAAACCGGCATACAGGGTGCTGGGCTGGATGTACACAACCGGCACCGGGGTCAAAAAGAGCGCTAAAGATGCGGTGGTCTGGTCCGCCCGCAGTACGAAGTGGAGCAAACCTCCGGCGTCTGGGGAGGTGGCGCTGCCCTGGCAGGATGCGTTCGAGGAAAATTACAGGGAATCGATAATCGAGGTCAGGGAACAGAAAATGTCGGAACCTGGAGTCTTGAAATAGTGTACTTTTGATACCATTACAGTTCGTGTGAAAGATACACTAACACAATTTCCGGCAAGCACGGCTTGGTTGCTGCACGTTTCCACGGATATCGTGATATTTACGATATTCGACGATTCGCTTCAGGTTTTGCTCCGCCAACGCTACTCAGAGACGTTGAAAAAGAGCAGCTGGGCCCTGCCTGGCGGCTATCTTCGGCCGGTTGAACCGCTCGAAAAATGTGCCATCCGAACGCTTTACCAGCAGACGGGGATCGAGGACGTTTACCACGAACAGCTCTATACCTTCGGTCGTCCCGACCGTCACCCCAAATCCAGGGTAATCACGGTATCCTACCTCGCACTAATGCGCAGCTATAAGGCCGGCGAGGTCGTTCAATCGCCGAATATTCAGTGGCATGGAGTCGCCCGCTTGCCCGCGCTGTATCTGGATCATGGAGAAATCGTGAAAATTGCTCAGCACAGGCTGGTTTCCAAGCTCGGCTATTCCACGATCGCTTTTCAATTGGCGCCGGAACTTTTTACCTTGAGCGAACTGCAGCGCATCTATGAAATCATTCTCGGTGAATCTCTGGACAAGCGTAATTTTCGTAAACGAATCCTGGCTCTCGAGCACGTAGAGGAAACCGAACAGTTCCGCCGAAACCGCGCACACCGGCCGGCGCGACTGTATCGCTATGCCGGATCTAATGAACTTCACTACATGAAGTAGGAATATGATGATGAGCACGACACACATACCCGATGAACTGCAACAGCGCATCGATATGGCGGCGCTGAGAGCGAGGGGGATCAAGCACCAAGTTCTGTCCCCGAATGAGCGCCGGGCGCTCATCGGTCGTATCAAGCATCACCTCGATACACAGGATGCGGTTCTGGTCGCGCACTACTACGTCGATGAAGAACTGCAGGACCTCGCGGACGACGCCGGCGGAATCGTTGCCGATTCACTGGAAATGGCACGCTTTGGATACGAACACCCGGCCTCCACGGTGGTGGTAGCCGGCGTCCGGTTCATGGCCGAGACCGCAAAGATCCTGAGCCCCGAAAAGCGGGTGTTGGCGGTAAAACGTGAAGCGGAATGCTCACTTGATATGGGTTGTCCCATCGATCAGTTCAGCGAGTTTTGCGACCGGCATCCCGATCGCACGGTAGTGGTCTACGCCAACACCAGCGCCGCGGTCAAGGCCAGAGCGGACTGGGTCGTTACCTCTTCGATAGCGCTGAAGGTGGCCGAATATCTTCGCGACCGGGGAGAGAAGATCCTGTGGGCGCCGGATAGATTTCTCGGTGGCTACGTGCAGCGCATGACCGGTGCAGACATGGTCATGTGGCAGGGATCCTGCGTCGTCCACGAGGAGTTCAAGGCGGATGAACTTCGCCGTTTGAAGATCGAGCATCCGGAGGCTGCCGTGCTGGTTCATCCGGAGTCGCCTTCCGGTGTCATCGACCTGGCAGACCGGGTCGGATCCACCAGCCAGATCATTCAGGCAGCCCGTGAGATGGACAATGATCTGTTCATCGTCGCGACCGAGGACGGCATCTTCCACAAGATGCGGGAAGCCGCGCCTAACAAGACATTCCTTGCCGCCCCGACGGCGGGAGAAGGCGCAACATGCAAGAGCTGCGCGCATTGTCCCTGGATGAAAATGAACGACCTTCAGGGTCTTCAAAGAGTGCTTTCCACCGGGGAGAACGAGGTGTTCATAGACGAAGCGATTCGCAGCCGCGCCGAGGTTTCATTGAAGCGTATGGTGGATTTTGCCCGGGAGCATATCAAATCCGGCATGTACGTCACCGGCAACGCATGATGTGCAGCCGGGTAGATTCTTCATGAGCAAATACAGTGGGCAGGATCAGTTCCGCCACGACGGTCCCGACACCACCGGTGTACTGATCGTCAATCTCGGTACACCTGACGCACCGGACCGCCGCAGTGTCCGCCGCTACCTGAAACAGTTCCTGTCCGATCCCAGGGTGGTCGAGATTCCGCGTTTGCCGTGGTGGTTCATTCTCAATCTGGTGATCCTGAACGTCAGGCCTTCGCGAAGCGCCGAGGCCTATCGGAAAGTTTGGACCGGGAACGGCTCGCCGCTGATGAACATTTCGATGAAGCAGGCAGACGGCATCCGCGAATTGCTGATTGAAAAATATGACAACAGGGTGGAAGTGGCACTGGGCATGCGATACGGTAATCCGTCCATCGCGGTTGCACTCGACGAGTTGGCATCGTCGACTCCCCGGAACCTCATTGTTTTGCCGCTGTATCCGCAGTATTCGGGCAGCACCGTTGGGTCGGTGTTCGACGAGGTCGCGGATTGCCTGAAAAAATGGCGCTGGATACCGGGGATCCGTTTCATTAATGCCTATCATGATCACCCTGCCTATATCGCCGCGCTTGCCGCCAGTGTGAACCGTAACTGGGAAGAGCAGGGACGCGGAGACCATCTTCTGATGTCTTTTCACGGCGTGCCAAAACGGTATCTGCTCGCCGGAGATCCATACCATTGTCACAGCCAAAAGACGGCCAGACTTCTGGCCGAAAGACTTGGCCTGTCCGATTCGAAATGGTCGTTGGCGTTTCAGTCCAGGTTTGGAAGGGAAGAGTGGCTGAAACCCTATTGCGATAAAATAATTGCGAAGCTCCCCGTCGAAGGCGTAAAGAACCTGGATGTCCTCTGTCCGGGCTTTTCCGCCGACTGCCTAGAGACTCTGGAGGAGGTCAATATGCAGTATCGCCGCTTGTTCATCGATGCCGGCGGAGAGCGGTTCAACTACATCCCCTGTCTCAACGACGGGCGTGAACATCTTGAGTTCCTGACCGGCCTGATCACCGAGCAGGCAATCATTGCAGGGCATGAGGACGCCGGGGAGCCGCCGGATTCCAGATTGGCGAGGGCATCCAGCATGGGTGCGGTGCGATAATCGGTATTGGCTGGCGGCGCGAGCGGTGGTTGAGTATATAAGTAATTGATGATAGTCTCCTCCTGCCCGGCTTGGGGTTCCGGGCACTCAATAAATACATCGTTTACTTACTGGACTCACTATGACAATCAAAGGGTTGATTGATAAGTCTGCGCTGGTGCTCGCGATTTTCATTCTGAGCAACAGTCCCGCTTGGCCGACAATATTCTGAGATATCTGTGCTGCCGTGGCAGGGCCGATGTCGGGCCGATTTATCGCGGCGAGGCGCCGCTCCTACAATTTGAGACGACATTACGGCGATCTTGTAGGAGGGCCCGTGTCGGGCCGATTCATCGCGGCGAGGCGCCGCTCCTACGACTCAGATAATTGTGCGTCAGACCGTCACGATAATACGCACCGCGTCCAGCCTTGACTGGGCCTTGCCGAGGCTCTGGAGCGAAGCATCGCACCGTTTTCGGGCCAGTTCGATTTCCTCTAGTCTGACGC
>JAHEIO010000003.1:0-8911 GCA_024639325.1 Gammaproteobacteria bacterium | reverse complement strand
ATTGTGCGTCAGACCGTCACGATAATACGCACCGCGTCCAGCCTTGACTGGGCCTTGCCGAGGCTCTGGAGCGAAGCATCGCACCGTTTTCGGGCCAGTTCGATTTCCTCTAGTCTGACGCTGGCGTTTACGGACCGCAGGTAGGTTAGACGCTCCAGTTCTCGTTTGGCGCTGGCGGCCAATCGTGACTTTCCGGCCTCGATCGTGCGAGCGAAAAGAGCGCTTGCTTCATCTTCGTTCTGTTCCATGATCGCGGCGATTTTCTGCCGCCGCAGACCGATCAGTTTCCTTGCCATGGAATCCTCCACTTCCCGTACCTTGTCGAACAACTTGCCGTCGTCGAGCAGTTTGTTCAGGCTGCGTCCGTTTTCATTGCGGAGTATCCGGCACATCGTTGTCCCCACAAACCGCCTCAGATCCGATGCGTTGGGTGCGACGATTTCAAGTACATGAGACGTTTCAATCAGCAAACTGCCGCGGGGCAGCAGCTCGAACTCCACTCCGATCAAAACCGCCTTGCCGTGGTCGCCGGTGGCGACGAGTTCCATTGCGCCCTGCGTCATCGGGTGTTCCCAGGTCAGATACTCGACATCTTCATGGGCCAGGGCGGCCGCGCGGTCGCAGGTGACGGTCATCCCGTCTCGTTTCAAGTGCGGGAAATGTGCCGTATGCATATGATCACTGGGTCGGACGATGTAAGTTTCATCCTGCTTGTGTTCGTACTCCACACCGTAAGCATCGAACACCCGTTCCAGGTAGCGTGCAACATCGAAATCCCTTTCCGTCGTGCGTATCGATTCAATGATATGCGCCGCCCGCTCCGCGTCGTGCGAGCTGATTTCCAGCAAACGGTCACGACCCCGCTCGAGGTCCAGTGACTTGGCCTGGTAGATCGAACGGGTCTTCTCGATCAGCACATCCGGCTCGACGGTGCCGAACAGGGCGCTGAGCAGACCGTCTTCGGTTTGTTCGAAAACGCTTTGACCCACCGGGCATGTAGTTTGCAGTGCATCCAGGCCGTGGTGATACCAGCGGAACAGCGTTTCCTGGGGTCCGTTTGCAATGTATGGCACGTGAATATGGACGTCGCTGCTTTGCCCGATCCTGTCCAGTCTACCGATTCTTTGTTCGAGCAGATCAGGATGTAGCGGAAGATCGAAAAGCACCAAATGATGAGCGAATTGAAAGTTTCTGCCTTCACTACCGATTTCAGAGCAGATCAGGACTTTCGCACCGTCCTTGTCGGAAAAATAGTGCGCCGCGCGGTCGCGCGCCACGATGCTCATTCCTTCATGAAAAACGGCAGTTCGAATGCCGAGTTCCAGCCTCAGGGTTTTCTCCAGATCCTTCGCGGTATCGGCCCGGGAACAGATGACCAGTATCTTTTCACCCTTCAATCTGTGGATTTCGTCCACCAGGTAGACCACCCTGGGATCGAATGCGGTCCATTCCCCCGGACGGGTCAATTCGGGGTAAATCAGATCTTCGATCGCCGGTTCATCAGGCTGATCCTCGTACTGTTCGGGCCTCATCCTGGGGCAGGGCAGCACCCGGCGTTGTGGAAATCCCTCGATGCTGCCGCGAGTATTCCTGAACAGGACCCGGCTGGGGCCGTGACGGTCGATCAGCTTTCTCACGAGTTCGCGCCGATCGGCCACGCTGCTCAGCGATACCGGTTCATTGATTAATTCGCCGATGCGCTGGTGAACCGCTGGCGGCGACTCTGATTCCAATGCGTTGAGTTCAGCGACTATTCCGGATATTTCTTGATACTCCTGCTGCTCGCGAAGAAAGGAATCGAAATCCGTGAACCGCTCGGGATCGAGCAGGTGAAGCCGGGCGAAGTGGCTCTGTTCTCCGAGCTGTTCCGGTGTCGCCGTCAGCAGCAGCAGGCCGGGTGCCGTGTCGGCGAGGCCGGCAATGAACTCGTACTCCGGGCTTGCCGACTCCCGGCTCCAGCGTATGTGATGAGCCTCGTCAACGATGACCAGGTCCCAGCCGCTCTGCAATGCTTCGTGTCGTCTCCGCGACTGCTCGAACAGACCGAGGGGGGCCAGCACCAGCTGTTCGGTCTCGAAGGGATTAGAACGGGCATCCGTTTCCTGCGTTGCGGCACAGCGTTCCTCATCGAACAGTTTGAAACGGAGATTGAACCTGCGCAATAGTTCCACCAGCCATTGGTGCAGCAGCGCTTCCGGAACGATGATCAGCGCGCGACGGGTGCGTCCGGTAAGCAATTGTTTGTGAAGCACGAGGCAGGCCTCTATTGTCTTTCCTAGTCCCACCTCATCGGCCAACAAGGCGCGGGGTGCGGCGCGCTCTCCAAGGGTCTGGGCGATGAACAACTGGTGCGGGATCAGGTTTATCCGGGCGCCGCCCAGGCCGTAGGTCGCGCTGCTTTGCACCTGGTCGAGACGCTGGTGTGTCGTTACCCGGATGTCGAACCATTTGTTGCTTTCTATCTGTCCATTGAAGAGCCGGCTGCGGGCGTCCGCCACCTGTGTGAAGCTGTCGAGCTGCGTTTCGGGCAACCGGACCCGAGTTTCGGTGTCTATCCTGGTCCCTGCGTAAATGAGCAGTCCGTTGTCCTCCTCGATACCGTCGATTTCAAACTCCCAGTCCTCGTGAGATTTGGCGGCTTCTCCAATGCTCAACCTCAGACGCGTCAGTGGCGCGTTGTTTGCGGCATAGGTGCGCTGCTCACCGCTTGCCGGAAACACAACGGTTACCATTCGTCCATCTACCGACGAAATGAGCCCCAGCCCGAGATCAGTTTCAGTATCGCTGGTCCAGCGCTGACCCGGGTGGAAGAGAGTGTCGTGCATCATTCGAGTTTGTTAAAGCTGCGGGATGTTCGTATGATCGAACCGGAATGAGTTTAGCAGAGACCTTCAAAAGATGTTGAATGCCGTCCTACCTGCATAGCACCCTGAAGCAGTGGGCGGACGGTGCCGTCGTGGTCACTGCCACCCGCCGTTTGTCACGCTATTGCCTGCAGCAATTCGATCAATTCCAGCTCCAGCTGGGAGCCGAGGCGTGGCCAACCCCGACGGCGTTGACATGGGACGAATGGATCGAATCCGAGTGGCGGCAGCTGGCCGGTTCCGACCCCCGCTTCGGAAAAACTACGTTGCTGGATGACGATCAGGAACTCCTGTTGTGGGAAAGCGTCATCGAACGGTCGAATGATCGAAGCAGGGACCAGGCCTTGTTGCAGGTCTCCGCCACCTCGCGGGCGGCAAGAGATGCCTGGCGTATTCTGCATGACTGGTGTATTCCGTTCGAGAAGATCGGAGATCCGATCAACGAGGACACCCGGGTATTCCTCGAGTGGATCACGGATTTCAGACGATTGGCCGGTCAACGCGGCTGGATGTGTGCCGCCGAACTGCCGGCTCTTCTGCGAAGACTGCTCGGCGAGGGAACCTGGCAACCCCGCGGAAAACTGATTTTCGCAGGCTTTGACCATTGGCCACCCGCCCGCGAAAGCCTGCTCGAAAATATGGTAGCGGCGGGCGTTGACGTCGAAAAATTACCCACGCCATGCGTCAACAAGAGAAAACGCGTCGTCTCGTGCAGCGACCTGCGGCAGGAGTTCGAGGCGGCTGCGAGCTGGGCCCGGGACTTGCTCAACGACGGCGTCACCGAGCCCATCGGAATCGTCGTCGAGGATCTGAGCGAGCACCGAGATCAGATCGAGGTCGTTTTCGACCAGATGCTTCATCAGGGTGAATCCATTGGGCAGGACGATGAACGCAAGAAGGCTTTTCATATATCGATTGGCCGACCTCTGGCCGACTATCCGGTGATTTCCGCCGCTCTCGTGCTGCTTGACTTCATGTCCGGGGCGCGTCCCATTCAAGACGTTACACGGCTCCTGCATAGTCCGTTTATTTCCGGGGGAATGCGGGACAGTGCAGCACATGCCCGACTCGATCTCGAGCTGCGCCGGAAAGGGCGGCAAGAGGTGTCTCTGGCCGATATCAGGATATGCATGGAGTCCTGCGATATGCAGTCGCTGCTACTCGACCGGAATCTTGCCCATGCGGAGGAGTATTCATTGCGCGGACCCAGGGCTCCAGCGGAATGGGCGGCTTCGTTTGTCGAATGGTTGTCGATTTTCGGCTGGCCGGGCGATCGTGCTCCGAATAGCTCCGAGTTCCAGACCATAGGGGCTTGGCGGGAGCTGCTGAGTCGATTTGCCCGCCTCAATGTCGTTGCGCCGCGCATGGACGTCCCCGCCGCCGCCGCGGCAATTCGCCGGATGGCCAAACGCCGGATTTTTCAGGGTATCGCCGCGCCGGCTCCCGTACAGATACTGGGGGTAGCGGAATCTGCAGGCATGCAGTTCGGCAATATCTGGATTTCAGCAATGACCGACGATGCCTGGCCACCCGCCTCAAACCCCAACCCCTTCATACCTTATTCACTGCAGCGGCGGTTCGGCTCGCCGGGTGCCCGTGCGGAGGAGGACCTCAATCGCTATGAGGATCTGACCCAGCGGCTGCTGGATTCCGCTGAATATGCGGTGATCAGTTACTCCCGCTCGAGAGGCGACCAGCCCTTGAGGCTGAGTGGTTTGTTTCAAAGCATCGCTGAAACGCCTTGCACACCCCATCACGCCGGGCTCTGCGAGAGCATACGCGCAGATTTACCGGTGCTTGAGATGGTCGTGGACGGCAGCGGACCCTCGCTGGATCGAAAAACCCTGCGCGGAGGAGCCGGTTTATTCAAGGATCAGTCCGCTTGCCCCTTTCGGGCATTCGCCCGCCACCGGCTTGCAGCGGCGGATTACCCCGGGCCTGAACCCGGTCTGGACGCTGCGGAGCGCGGGAAACTGATCCATGACGTCTTGGCTCGGGTGTGGCGGGAGATCGGGTCCGCTTCGCGACTGGCGGCCATGTCCGGCGGTGACATCCAGGCGGTGCTCGACAGGTGCATCCAGCCGCCCGTAGACCGTCTCAAGCGCCGGTACAACTCTGTATTCATAAGCAAAATACTGGATATGGAACGCGCACGGCTGAAGGTCCTGCTCGCAACGTGGTTGAATGTCGAACGCGAAAGAGATGATTTCAATGTCGTCTTCGTCGAGCACGAAATCGACGCCAGTTTCCGCGGCCTGGAAATGGTGTTGCGCGTAGATCGTATCGACGAATTGGACAACGGTTCTTGGTTGGTCATCGACTACAAGACGAGCCGCAGCGTGACTATCAAACATTGGGAAGGCGCCCGGCCCGAGGAACCCCAGTTACCCTTGTATTTGCTGAACATCGAAAATGCGGGCCACGATGTGGGCGGTCTGGCTTTCGCCCATTTTAGGACAGAAGCCAATTGCTTCCGGGGTGTGGTCGAAGAAAAATCGTTTGCTGACGGTGTCGTGGTATCGGATTGCTGGGCGGAAACCAAAGAACGATGGGGCAGGGTGCTGAGCGCGCTCGCTGATCAGTTCAGCAATGGGGCTGCCGCGGTCGACCCGAGAAACCCGAATGTCTGCAATTTCTGCAATGTGGGGCCATTTTGCCGAATATACGATCGGCAAGCCTTTTCCAGGGCCGGATATGATTAACCCGGCTGACCGGTCCGTCCGGGAAGAGGCGCTGGATCCTGCCTGCTCATGCATAGTGCAGGCGCCGGCCGGTTCGGGCAAAACCGAGTTGCTGATCCGAAGATTCCTGAAGCTGCTATCGCTGGTAAGTGACCCGGAGGAAATCATCGCGATCACGTTTACCCGAAAGGCGGCGGCGGAGATGCGCAACAGGGTGATGCAGGCCCTGGCGGATGCGAATGGACCGCAACCCCCGGATCGCGATGGCCGGGAGCTCTGGGAAATTGCGAACCGGGCCAGGTCCAATGACAAGGCGCGCGCCTGGAACCTGGACCGCCAACCGTCTCGCCTGCGCATCCAGACCATCGATTCGCTGTGCGCGGCGATTACGCGGCAGATGCCCTGGGTGTCGGGTATCGGCGCACCGCCGCAGGTTGTGGAGGACGCCCTGCCGCTCTACCAGGCCGCGGCCGCTGCCACCCTGCACACGGTGGCGTCCGACCACAAGGAATGGGGCCATGCCGCGATGGTTCTGCTCAAACATCTCGATATTCAGGTGCCGCGCGCCATCGACTTGTTGGTGGATATGCTGAAGTTTCGCGATCAATGGCTGCGTCACATCGGCCGGCAGGGCGTGTCCGATTCGGAGCGTCGGACCAGACAGGAGTCCGACTGGGCAAACCAGATCAGGCTGGATCTGCGCGCGATCTCGAACGCAATTTCGCCGGTATTCAGTCAAGAAATGCTGGATTGCGCCGCGCATGCCGCGGGACAGCTGCAGTCCCGCGACACCGAGAGCCGAATTCTCTCCTGGCTGGGTGCTACGGAGTTTCCAGGGGACTCGTTGAGCGATCTGCCCCGATGGCAGGGGCTCAGGGAACTGTTGCTCAAGAAAGACGGGCATTGGCGCAAGACCGTGAACGTCAATACGGGATTCCCGTCCGGCCCGGACTTCGCCGCTGACAAGAAAAGAAAGATGCTGGAACTGCTGAAGTCCTTGTCGGGGAGCGAGCGGCTGCGGAGGCATCTGGTTCGCATCGGAAACATCCCAGAGCCCCGATTCGACGACCGTCAGTGGCAGATCATATCGGCTTTAGCGACCATACTGCCGTTGGCCGCGGCACAACTCCGGGTACTTTTCGGCGAGGCGGGGCAGGTCGATTTTGCGGAGATCAGTATGAGAGCCAATCAGGCCCTGGGTTCCTTCGGGTCTCCTGGAGATCTTGCGATGCGGCTGGATTATCGTATCTCACACCTGCTCGTCGACGAATTTCAGGACACCTCGGTCAGCCAGTACCAGATCATCGAAAGTCTGACCGCTGGGTGGCAGGAAGGCGACGGCCGAACGCTGTTTCTCGTGGGCGATCCCATGCAGTCCATCTATCGTTTCAGGGAGGCCGAGGTGGGCCTGTTTCTGCGCGTTCGGGAACGGGGTATGAGCAACATAAAGCTCAAGCCACTCACATTGACCGTCAATTTCAGGTCCGATCCGAAACTCGTCGGCTGGGTCAATCGGGTTTTCGAAACCTGCTTCCCCACGGTCCCCGAAATCTCCCGCGGTGCCGTAGGCCACGTGGATTCAACGGCGCACTTGGCGCCTTCATCGGATGCCGGGGTCCTCGTTCACTGCTTCGTTGACCCGGATCTTGGCGACGAAGCGGAGAAAGTTGCCGATCTGATACGGCAGGCGCGTCGGTCCGGTGCGGGCGATCGGATTGCCGTTCTGGTTCGCTCCCGTCAGATATTGCGGGAAATTCTGCCGGCGCTGGACGATGCCGGAATCGCCTATTCCGGACTCGATATTCAGAGGCTTGATTGGGAACCCGTCGTGCAGGATCTGTTGTCCCTGACCCGCGCGCTGTCTTTTCCCGCGGATCGAGTTGCGTGGCTGGGCATATTGCGGGCCCCGTGGTGCGGATTGACGCTGCATGATCTGCATACGCTGGTCGCTGGCCGCCCGCTCGATTGCGTCTGGGATTGTGTTCGTGACGAAGCCCTGAAGGCGCGGCTGTCTTTGGACGGCCAACGCAGGCTTGACAGGGTCATGTCTTGTCTTACCGATGCGATCGAAAATCGCGGCAGATTGCCGCTTTGGAGAACGGTCGAGAACCTGTGGCTGTCCCTGGGCGGGCCGGCATGTGCGGACCGCGCCGCGGACCAAAACGTGCGTATGTACCTGGACCTTCTTCAGCAATACCAGAGCCGCATGGGCGTGGAAGATCTGGATGGCTTAATGAGATTGATCTCGGAGCACTGGGCGCAATCGCGTGACGACTCCGATCAGCGGCTGCAGGTCATGACGTTGCACAAGGCCAAGGGCCTGGAATTCGACACGGTGATCATTCCTGGCCTGCACAAGCGGCCAAGATCAAGTGATGCGCGCCTGTTGCTTTGGGAAGAGCAGATGAATCAGGGGGGTGAAAAGTCTATGCTCTACGCACCGTTGGCGGAAGTCGGTGCCGATCGTGACCCGCATTACCGGTATCTGAGTACCATGCATCAAGAAAAGGATCACTTCGAGACACTTCGCCTGCTTTACGTCGGATGCACGCGCGCGCGCCGAAGGCTGCACCTGCTGGCCAGAGTGGATACGGATGATGACTGCCGGATCAAGGCTCCGCTCAAAAACAGTCTGCTCTCGAAGCTGTGGCCGGCGCTCTCCGCAGATTTCGAAGGAGCGGCGCGGAAACGAACCGAAATCGGGGAATCGCCGCATCCGTCCGTTCGGATCCTGAAGAGACTTCCCGCCGGCTGGCGCCTGCCTGAGCTACCGGCAACGGTGGATGTCTCCGGTCCGAGGCAGGAAAGCGCGAGGGAGGATGAAATCGAGTTCTCATGGGTGGGGGAAACGGCCAGGCATGTAGGCGTCATCATGCACGGTATGCTGGATCACATTGCTCGGGATGGAATTGCGCAATGGGACGAGAACCGGCTATCCGACCTGCGCACGGTCTGGCATACGGAACTTCTGCGCCAGGGTGTTTCGACGCCGGATTCGGACGCGGCGTCATCGCGAATACTGGAGGCGCTGGTGCGAGTGCTCGGCGACGAGCGCGCCGGGTGGCTTTTCAGTGCCGAACACCAGGACCCCCGGAGTGAATACGGGTTGGCCTGGAATCGACCGGAGGGTATCCGCAATTTGCGCATCGACAGGACATTCGTCGACCGCCAGGGCACTCGCTGGATCATCGATTATAAAAGCAGCACGCACGCGGGTTCCGGCCAGGATCAGTTCCTGGACTCCGAACAGCAGCGTTATAAGGCCCAGCTCGAAATCTATGCCCGTGCAATGTTTGTCATGGAGCAGCGTCCGATCCGTCTGGGCCTTTATTTCCCCATGCTGACTCAGTGGCGTGAGTGGAAGTT
>JAHEIO010000265.1 GCA_024639325.1 Gammaproteobacteria bacterium | reverse complement strand
CAGGACACCTATCCGGAGAAGGATCGACTCGAGATACAGAAGCTGTTCGGCAGCGGGTTCGCGCAGTCGCTGGTAGAGCTGCCCCCGGGGCAGTGGCACGGTCCGGTGCTGTCCGGTTACGGCACGCATCTGGTTTACCTGAGCAACGTCAGCAACCCGCCGCCGCCGGCATTTGCGCAGGTGCGCGAGCAGTTGGTTCGGGACTGGACGGCTGAGAGGAGCGAAGACCTCAACGAGAATTTCTACGCCAAGCTGCGCGAGCAGTACACCATCGTCATCGAGCAGCCTGCGGCGGACGACGAGGTGGTCGCCCTGAAGGAGGTGGCGCAGTGACACGGTCGCTGCTCAGGACTGTCTTGTTCGCCTTAGTCGTATGCCTGTTTTCGGCCGCGCCGGCCGGTGCCGACGAAATCCGGCCTGTGCTGCTGGACATCAAGGAACAGAATACCGGACTGTTTGCCGTCACCTGGAAGGTACCCACGCGGGGCGGTCGCGCACTTGGGATCACGCCTAAGCTGCCGGCGAGTCTAAAGCGGGTGGGCTCGGCCTCCACTTCATTGCCGTGGCGCTGAGCCTGATGGCGATCGTGCGCCGTTTGCCGCTGACGGCGCCTGCGGGTGCCTGGCGCGTGGCCCCGTATGCCATCGGCAGCGTGGCGGCGTTCTGGACGATGGAACGCGTGACGCCATTCATCCCTTCTGCCGCATAGGCCGCGCGGCTCGCTCATGCCACCTGACCCTGTCCTGCTTCCGGCGGCGGGTGTCGGCCGGGGCTGCGACACCAGCGGCGCGGTGGTTGGGCGGATTCAGGGCCTTGTGCGTCGTGCCGGGCCACTTCTCAGGTCAGATCGGCGACCGCAGGCGCTGACAAAACGCTCCGCCCTTTCTGTATTCCGGGCATTCCTTTTTTTGCCTTTCCCAAAGCGGATAGCGCCATTACGGCGTCTGCTGCACGCTTCTCACCATAGGACCGTAAGGATTAGCGCCGGCACAGATCGAACCCCAGGGGGTTCGGACCAGGGGGTCAACGGCGACAACAACCTGTGATCAGTCATTCCTGTCGATGCCTGGGTATGGGCTGGCAATTATCGGGAGCAGATGTGACAAGCGCGGAAAAGCAAGATCGACGGACGGCCGCCGTGCTATTAGTCAGTGTTGCGCTGGCCACGACTTCAGTCCTGACGCCGGCGCAAGCCGGCGGTGACCTGCGTGCGGCCACACAAAACCCGATCAGTTCCATGATCAGCCTGCCGTTCAAGTTCACCTTCGACAACGGTGCCGATAACGGTGACGCGAATATGCTCAATATTCAGCCCGTTGTCCCGGTAACCGTCGGCGACTGGAACCTGGTCAACCGTCTCATCATCCCGTTGGCCGATGCCCCTGGTGGTGTGCCTGGCCTGGCCGGCAATCCCGGCGTCGGCGACCCCAAGAAGACCAGCCGGACCTCCGGCCTGGGTGATATCAACTATTCGCTGTTTTTCAATCCGCTGGAGACCAAGGGGAGCGTGATCTGGGGCATCGGCGGGTCGGTCAGCATGCCTACCGCGAGCGATGACCGCTTGGGTTCCGGCAAGTGGAGTGTCGGTCCGACAGCGGTCGCGCTGACCCAGCCGAAATGGGGATCGGTTGGTGTGCTGGGCAGGCATCTGTGGTCTGTCGGCGGCGACTCGGACCGTCGCAATGTCAGCCAGACGCTGGTGGAACCGTTCGTCAATTACAACCTGGAGAACGGCTGGTACCTGCTCAGCGACTCGGTTATCACATACGACTGGAAGATCAAATCAGGGGACAAGATGACGCTGCCTCTGGGTGGCGGCGTGGGCAAGATCTTCAAGGTCGGTGAGCAGGCGATGAATGCGCGCATAGAAGGCTATGTCAATGTCATTCACCCCGATGCCGCACCCCATTGGAGCATTGGCGGCACCATCCAGTTCCTGTTTCCGAAATAAGGAGATGGAGAATGACTAGGTCACAGATTTCCATTCTTTATTCCGGCGCCAAGGGCACACTGGCTCCGGTGATGCTGGCCATGGTGGTTTGTCTGGCAGTTCCCGCACCGCCGGCCCAGGCCGGGTTGCTCGGTGGCGCGATTGGTGGTGGCCTGATGGGCGGGATCATCGGCGGGCGCCGTGGGGCCAGGGCCGGCGCGATCATCGGCGGCATCGCCGGTGCGGCACGCGCGCAGAGACAGCGCGATGCAGCGGCTTATCAACAGACCCAGCAGACGCAGCAGACCCAGTCCCAGCAGCAACAGCTGGAGCAGGAAAAGCTGCAACTCGAGCGGGAACGTCTTGAGCTCGAGCGTGAGCGGTTGCGCCTGGAGAAGGCCAAAAGCGATGTCGGGACGGGCGGCTGAGGACCGACAATATTTTACTCTTCCGCTGGCGACCGCATTATCGACGGCCGATCGGAAACTCAGCGTGCAGGCACCAGTGAAGAGACGGCACACACCTTTTGAGGAGGGCGATTCGATGAAGCGAGCTACACATTTTCTTTACACTGGTGGCGCCGCCATCGGCCTGCTTTTGCTATCCGGTTCCATA
Source organism: Gammaproteobacteria bacterium (assembly GCA_024639325.1). Classification (GTDB taxonomy): domain Bacteria; phylum Pseudomonadota; class Gammaproteobacteria; order Arenicellales; family JAANXG01; genus JAHEKE01. Next base: position 419 of record JAHEIO010000265.1, on the reverse strand, counting down.
AGTGCTGCCGATCACTGGCTGGCAGTGGAGGGCGCGAAATGCAAGGCCTGGTCCGAAGAGGCCCTGAAGCCGGATGAGGTCATTCGCTGGAGCGGCGGCTGCGAGGACGGTCGGCTTTCGGGCAAAGGGGTTCTCGAGGTGACCGCATCCGGTAAGCGCCAGTTACATTTCAAAGGGATGATGCGCGGCGGCAAGGCCCATGGCGAGGGTGTTGCCGAGAGCCAGGACGAGAGCGGTAAGACACGCTACACGGGCGGCTTCGCGAACGGCCTGTTCGACGGCTTCGGCCTGCTGGAGCTTGCCGACGGCAGCCGTTATGAGGGGGGCTTCAAGGCCGATCAGCCCGATGGCTATGGACTCTACCAGGGCGCCGACGGGAGCCGCTATCAGGGCGACTTAGCGGCGGGCAAGCCGCAGGG